>CANRLD010000076.1 GCA_947631375.1 uncultured Methylophaga sp.
TCTGGCCTGGAAAGACATGGCCAGACATAGCCCGACACAAATGCAAGTATTACAACGACATATGCGTATGGGAACCGATGCCGAGCTGGCCAAACAGTTGCTCAGCCAGCTCCCCGATAGCGATGATCTGGAAACCGTATGGCGGCAGTCGTTAGGCAAACTGGCTGCGCAAATTCCATTGTTTAATCAGGATATTATTGAAAACGGCGGCATTATGGCACTGGTCGGCCCTACCGGCGTAGGGAAAACAACCACGGTCGCCAAACTGGCAGCTCGCTGTGCCTTAAAACATGGCGCTCGCCAGGTGGGTTTAATCACCACAGACTGTTATCGCATCGGCGGACAGGAACAGCTACGCAGCTATGCCCGTATTCTTGGTGTGCCACTTCGCGTCGCCCGCAGTCATCAGGAACTCAGTGATGCATTACACGATATGGTTGATCGACGTTTCGTGCTGATCGATACTGCAGGCATGAGCCCACGTGATATGCAGTTAACCCGGAAAAGTGCATTATTGATGCAGCATTCACCACAAATTCGACATTTTCTTACCCTTTCAGCAACCACCCAAAGCCACGCGCTCAGTGATATCATTGCTGCGTTTACCCACCTTGAGTTGAGTGGCTGCATTCTGACCAAAACCGATGAAAGCAGCAGCCTCGGAGGTGTCGTATCCGCAATTATCCGTCACCAACTGCCTTTGGCGTACATCTGTGATGGTCAACAAGTGCCCGAAGATCTTGGTCTGGCACGACCAAACAGTTTAGTGAATCAGGCAAGTGAGTTGATGCAATCTGAACAACAAGCACTAGATCCACAGACGGTTTCCAGTTACGGAGGTTTTGCCGCTTATGGCTGATATCACCTTGGATCAGGCAACTGGTCTGCGAAAAATGATCCAAGCCCCCAAACCGGTGAAAGTCATCGCTATCGCCAGCGGTAAAGGCGGTGTTGGCAAAACCAACGTGACGGTTAATATCGGTGTCGCACTGGCCACACAAGGAAAACGCGTTGTGCTGCTTGATGCGGATCTTGGGCTGGCCAATATTGACGTCATGCTTGGATTGCATCCGCAATTTAACTTACTTCACGTACTGGATGGCAGCAAAAGTCTGAAAGAAATCATGGTAAATGGCCCTGCAGGCTTGCAGATTATTCCGGCCGCTTCCGGGGTCAAAAAAATGGCTGAGCTCAGTCCCACCGAACATGCCGGCATGATTCAGGCTTTCAGCGAGCTGGATGAGCACATTGATATTCTGCTGATTGATAGTGCTGCGGGGATCGCTGACAGTGTGGTGACCTTCAGCAAAGCGGCGCAGGAAGTGATTGTCGTGGTATGCGATGAACCCGCCTCCATCACCGATGCCTATGCCTTGATCAAATTATTAAGCCGCGAACACAATGTTGAACGTTTCCACATTATTGCCAATATGGGACGCAGTATTCAGGAAGGTCGGGAATTATTCGATAAAATTTCGCTGGTATGTGATCGTTTTCTGGATGTGACATTGAATTTCTTAGGAATTGTGCCTTTTGATGAGGATCTGCGGCGCGCAGTAAAAAAACAACGTGCGGTGGTCGAGTATCTGCCACAAAGTAAATCGGCCACAGCCTTCCAGCATCTAGCAAAAAAAATTGACTTCTGGCCAGTGTACAAGCAGCCTCGCGGCAACATGGAGTTTTTTGTCGAACGTCTGATACAGGCAAGTCTGGAAACGGGCTAACATGATTGGTGTAACGATGTATTCCAATCCGATTTCCGAGCTTTCACAACACCAGTTGGTTGAGCAGCATGGCGCACTGGTTAAACGTATTGCCTATCATCTGATTTCCCGACTCCCCCACACCGTTGATGTCAATGATTTGATCCAGGCCGGCATGATCGGCTTGCTGGATGCGTCACACCAATATAAAGCCAGCCAGGGTGCCAGCTTTGAAACCTATGCCGGTATTCGCATTCGCGGCGCCATGCTCGACGAAATTCGTCGCAATGACTGGGCCCCACGCTCCGTACACCGCAAAGCCCGCGAAATTGCCGAGGTCATGCATCAACTGGAACAGCAATTGGGGCGAAACCCGCTCGATCAGGAAATTGCCAGGGCAATGGATATCCCACTGGAGCAATACCATCAGCATTTACATGATGCATCAGGGCATCAGCTTTTCAGTCTGGACGATCTGACAGACAACCAGTTGTCGTTTGATGATTCCCTTGACAGTAACCAAGGCAGCCCAGAGGAACTGACAGAAAACAGTCGTTTTGAACACGCACTGGCGCAGGCGATTGATACCTTGCCGGAGCGTGAACGATTAATGATGAACCTGTACTATCACGAAGAGTTAAATTTAAAAGAAATTGGTGAAATACTTGGCGTCAGCGAATCTCGCGTTAGCCAGATTCATACACAAACAATGGTGAGATTGCGTAGTAAACTTCGCGATTGGCTACAGTAATATTGGGAGATATACCTTGGACAAAAATATGAAAATCCTCATTGTGGATGACTTTTCTACTATGCGACGGATTATCAAAAATCTCTTACGTGATCTCGGCTTTAACAACACTATTGAAGCCGATGATGGCTTAACCGCCCTACCCATTCTCAACGCTGGCGGTATCGACTTCTTGATAACAGACTGGAATATGCCCGGCATGCAAGGTATCGACCTGCTGAAAACGGTACGTGCTGACGCCAAATTATCAGCTATGCCGGTATTAATGGTAACGGCGGAAACCAAACGCGAACAGATCATCGAAGCCGCCCAGGCCGGCGTCAATGGCTATATTGTCAAGCCGTTTACCGCTGCAACATTAAAAGAAAAAATAGAAAAAATCTTCGAACGGATCAACGCGCAATAAACTAGCCGCAAAGGACACGGACACTATGGAAGCTTTCAATAAAGCTGAACAACTCGCCGCCGCAAAAGCCCTGGTCAAAGCTATCGAGCAAGATGACGAAGCGCTGATAAAAACTGAACTCATGGTCTTGACCAACGCCCGGGAAAGCGACTTATTCCAGCAAATCGGCAAGCTGACACGCGAATTACACGAAGCTCTCAATAATTTCAAAATTGATACCCGGCTGATTGATCTGACCCATAAAGATATGCCGGATACTCGGGAACGGCTCAACTACGTTATTCAGACAACCGAAGAGGCCGCACACAAAACATTGGGCTATATCGATAATACCCTGCCATTGGCTAATGAATTAAAACAAACTGCCGCTAAACTCAGTGATAGCTGGCAACGTTTTCGAAACAGGGAAATGTCGCCCGCTGAATTTCGTGAGTTAAGTCGGGAAATCGAAGCATACTTACCTGGTGTCAATACAAGTGCTGATGCCATCCATGACAATTTGTCAGAAATGACGCTGGCACAAGGCTTTCAGGATCTCACCGGACAGGTACTGCGACAGGTTATCAGCCTGGTGGAGGAAGTGGAAACCAATCTGGTCAAACTGGTAAAGGTGGCTGGCCAGCCCCAACAGGTTGACTCGCAAGCCATGGATCCGCTTAAAGCGGAAGGCCCGCAGATAAACACAAAAAATAAACCAAATGTGGTGAATAACCAGGACGAAGTAGATGATTTGCTATCCAGTCTTGGTTTTTAGAAGGACAGGAGCATGGCCTTAGATACAGATGATGAAATTCTGCAGGATTTTCTGGTTGAGGCAGAAGAAATACTGGATGGATTAAACGAGCAGCTGGTTTCACTGGAAACCCAGCCTGACGATACCGCTTTGCTAAATGCCATCTTTCGGGGGTTTCACACCATTAAGGGTGGCGCAGGATTTTTAAGTCTTGAAGCCATGGTTAACCTTTGCCACAAAGGTGAAGATGTCTTTAACCTGTTACGACAAGGTGAGCGTCAGGTCGATGCCGACATGATGGACACCTTCCTCAAGGTGCTTGACAGTCTTAATGCCATGTTTGCCGAGGTCAAGGCGGGGACTTTTCCGAGCCAGGCAGATCCTGCACTGCTTGAACAATTGGCCGACTACCTGAACGATAAAGCACCTGTGACGGTAGCTCCTCCCCCCCAAACACCCGAACCTGTAGCCGCAACAACGGCTGCCACTGACAGTGATGACATCACCGATGAGGAATTCGAAGCCTTGCTTGACCAACTCCACGGCGATGGCGCTCCAGGCATGGCAGCACCCGCTAAACCGGTTAACAGTGAACCAGTTACCACGGCTTCAGATGAAATTACCGAAGAAGAATTTGAAGCATTACTGGATGAACTTCAAGGCAAAAAACCGGCTGCAAAAACAACTCCTGCCCCATCACCTGCCGCCACGATAGCACCGGCAGTAAAACAAGAGCCGGTACAACCCATAGCAGAAAGTGCTGATAGCCCGACCGCCGTCAGGCCAGCTCCAGCCAAAACAGCAGATACCAGCGTGCGCGTGGATACTGCCCGACTGGACGATATTATGAACATGGTCGGTGAACTGGTGCTGGTGCGTAACCGCATCAATACACTGGAAGCCGCTTTTGAAAACGAAGAGATGGCCAAAGCGGTCAATAACCTTGCCGTGGTGACCGGCGATCTGCAAACCGCGGTGATGAAAACGCGAATGCAGCCCATTAAAAAGGTATTTGGTCGCTTTCCTCGTGTCGTCCGCGACCTGGCCCGTAATCTGGCAAAAGATATCCATCTTGAGCTACGCGGTGAAGAAACCGATCTGGATAAAAATCTGGTAGAAGCACTTGCCGATCCGCTGGTGCATTTAGTCCGCAATGCGGTTGATCATGGTATTGAAATGCCCGATATTCGCGAAGCAGCAGGCAAACCACGGCAGGGGCATATTGTGCTGGCTGCCGCTCAGGAAGGCGACCATATCCTGCTGACTATTTCTGATGATGGCGCAGGTATGGACCCTGAAGTATTACGCCGTAAAGCCGTTGAAAAAGGCATGATGGATGAAGAAGTCGCCTCCAGACTGACAGAGTCCGAATGTTTTTCACTGATTTTCGCCCCCGGCTTTTCGATGAAACAGAATATATCGGATATTTCCGGTCGTGGTGTGGGCATGGACGTGGTTAAAACCAGTATCGCCAAGCTAAACGGCGTGATTGATATTCAGTCGGAACTGGGCAAAGGCACGACATTATCGATAAAGGTTCCGTTAACACTGGCGATTATGCCAACGTTAATGGTCATGCTGGGTCAGCAGATTTTTGCGTTCCCACTGGTCAGCGTCAATGAAATTTTTAATCTGGATTTAAATAAAACCAATACAGTGGATGGTCAGCAAACCGTTATCGTGCGTAATAAAGCATTACCGTTATTTTATTTACGCAAATGGCTGACCAAAGATACCTTGCCTGAAAATAAACCGTTAACAGAACACGTTGTCATCATTAATGTCGGAACCCGCAAGGTCGGATTTGTTGTTGATCAGTTGCTCGGTCAAGAAGAAGTGGTCATTAAGCCGCTTGGTGCCTTACTACACGGGACGAAAGGTCTGGCGGGAGCCACCATTACTGGCGATGGGCGTATTGCGCTTATTCTCGATTTTCCAGAGCTGATGAACACCTACGCTCATCGAAACTATTAGGGATAACTGTGACTGTAAAGGTTTTAATTGTTGATGATTCAACGTTTTTCCGCCGCCGACTGACTGAAATTATTAATGCAGACCCGCGCCTAGAAGTTGTCGCCAGCGCAGCAGACGGAAGAGAAGCCGTAGAATACGTCAGTCGTTACCGTCCCGATGTTGTCACGATGGATCTTGAAATGCCGGTATTGGATGGTATCGGCGCAGTAAAAAAAATCATGCAGCGACGCCCTACCCCGGTATTGATGTTATCCACCTGGACGACAGAAGGTGCCAAAGCCACTTTGGAAGCACTTGATGCGGGTGCCATGGACTTTCTGCCAAAGCGGTTTGAGGAGCTGGCTCAGGATGCCTCCAATGCCAGGCAAAAACTCTGTGATCGTATTTATTTTCTGGCAACACAATCACAACCATATAAACCCGTGCAACCGCCACCAAGCGTGGCCGTCCCGACAATTCCGCTTGAAAAGAAAACAATAGAACTGATCGTGATAGGCACCTCTACTGGCGGCCCGGTCGCCTTGCAGCACATTCTGTCACAGCTACCCACTCACTTTCCCTTTCCGATCATTTTGCTGCAACACATGCCGGCAACCTTCACTCCATCGTTCGCTGAACGCTTAAACGCGCAATGCGCTATTCAGGTCAAAGAAGCACAGCAGCATGATGTGCTACAACCCGGTACCGCCTATCTGGCGCCAGGCGGTCAGCAGTTATTACTAAAAGGTCGTCGTCGACAGCTTTATCTGCAAATAGAAGCTAGCGATCAAAACACCCCCTACCACCCCTGTATTGATGTGACACTTGAGTCTGTGTCGCATATTTGTCCGGCACAGACCTTAACCATTATTTTGACCGGCATGGGCAGCGATGGCTGTGAAGGTGCTATCAAAATGCATGAGAAAGGCTCTACAGTGTGGGCGCAGGATCAACAAAGCAGCACCATTTATGGCATGCCGATGGCGGTTGCCAAAGCGGGTGTGGCTGACAAAATCCTGAGTCTGACGGAAATTGGCAAACAACTAGCGGCATTTAAATAATCATGGATATTCTCAGCATACTTGGCTTACTGATTGGTTTTGGCGCGATTGTTGTCGGCCAATACCTAGAAGGCGGACACCTCAGCACCATTCTTAATGCCGTGGCCTTACTTATCGTCTTCGGCGGTACTCTTGGTGCCGTTATGCTGCAAACGCCGATGGACACATTTTTGCGGTCATTGAAAATAACGGTATGGATATTCAAACCACCACAACAGTCAGCCAAATTATTGCTGGAAAAAATTCTCGACTGGAATCAGATTGCTCGCCGAGAAGGCCTGTTACGCCTAGAGGCTAAAGCAGCGGAAGAAACAGATGTGTTTACACAAAAAGGTCTGCAACTGATTGCCGATGGTGCAGAACCGGAAGTCATTCGTGACATTCTGGAAACCGATCTCGATATTATGGAAAATAAAGATCTGCAGGCCGCTAAAGTGTATGAAGCCATGGGCGGTTATTCGCCCACAATCGGTATTATCGGCGCGGTACTCGGGTTAATTCATGTCATGGGCAACCTGGCCGATCCCTCTTCGCTGGGCTCTGGAATAGCAGTTGCATTTGTTGCAACAATCTATGGTGTCGGCTTGGCTAACTTATTATTTTTACCGATGGGTAATAAGCTTAAAACTCTGGTGCAACGACGCACCCAGCTACAATTGATGCTGATTGATGGTCTTATCAGCGTGGCTAATGGCGATAACCCTCGTAATATCGAAAGCCGTCTGCAGGCGTACCTGGAGTAAAAAATGGCACGCAGAAGACGGCAGGAAGAGCATGAAAATCACGAGCGCTGGCTGGTCTCGTACGCTGATTTTATTACCCTGCTATTTGCTTTTTTTGTGGTGATGTATTCAATTTCATCCATCAATGACGGGAAATATCGTGTGCTCTCTGAAACTCTGGAAAGTGTCTTTTCACAGCCCACCCGCAGCACCGACCCCATTCAAGTCGGCGCCGTCAGTCGTGGACAGGGAGAACGTGTTGCCTCGCCCGGCAAACCACAGGTTCCGGAGTTTGAAATTGAGTTACCCCCGCTTCCCCAGAAAACACCGCCAATAAGCGGGCAGAATTTACAGACTATCGATGATATTTCCCAACAGCTCAGCAGTGCACTGGCGGAATTAATCGCGAACGATAATATTACTATCAAACAAGCGTCGGAGTGGCTGGAAGTCGAGATTAAGTCCAACTTTCTGTTTGCCAGTGGTGATGCCCGTCTGGCGCATGAGGCGGTGCCCGTACTCGGACAAATTGCCGATGTCCTGGCGCCCGCCAGCAACCCGATACAGGTCGAAGGTTTTACCGACGATTTACCCATCAATACACCACGTTTTCCCTCTAACTGGGAATTATCGGCTGCTCGAGCAGCCAGTGTGGTCAATTTATTGGCGCGTTTTGGCATTGAACCAGGTCGTATGTCTGCGGTTGGTTATGGGGAATTTAAGCCGGTCGCTAATAATGACACCGAGCTTGGCAGACAAAAAAACCGTCGGGTGGTACTGGTTGTGTTAGCCAGCAAGGACAGCCGGCGAACACTGGAAGTATTTGATCAACAACTGAATACTCTGCAAGTAGACGAAGAAACCACGCTGCCAGCAGACGCTATTACCGATAGTGATAGTTCATTGCCACCCGCTACGGATTCAAATGGTGTATCACCGTGACAGTGTGGGCAATTGCCAACCAAAAAGGCGGGGTTGGAAAAACGACAACGGTCATCAGCCTTGCCAGTCACCTGGCGCTCAAAGGCCACTCCATCTTATTATTGGATATGGATCCTCATGGCTCGCTGACCACCTATTTTGGTTTTGATCCGGATAATCTACAGCACAGCATTTA
>CANRLD010000077.1 GCA_947631375.1 uncultured Methylophaga sp.
AATAACCTGCTGGATTACCCTGTTCCTTGTTGTGCGAATGGCGTATCAGCGGCAGCGTTTTATGATGGATAAGTTTTTCAGCAACGGGCGTGCTGTTGTTGTTAATTCTGGCAATTGTCGGTGGTTATATGACCGGTTTATTTGCCGGTTACATGTTGATTTGATCAAGTATCGTTTGGGCAGAGTACTGGCAGTGTTATTGAATTTGTTGTTTTATGTTGCACCGGTTTGGGCATTGTTCAACGTTTTTTTCCGTGATGGTTTATTGTTTTTTTTATCTATTATTGCTGATGTTTTACCTTCTGGGGCTTCGAGATTCGGCATTTTCTGCGAAAAAAGCCGATAAGGAAGACAACGACTATGGACCTTTTGATTAACTGGTTCGCCATTGTTTATGGGAGATAGACTGTTGAAAATCATCTTATACCGTAACCGCTATAGCGACACTTTTGTCATGTTACTTTGCCTGTTGCTGGCGCTGATTCCTCTTGAGTCCAGTGTCGATAACCAGTTGACCAATATGCTGAAGATCACCTTAACCGTTTATGCGATTGCCCGAAGTTTAAATGCGGTGCTTTCTGTGGCTCAGGGGACAGAGCTTTCCATAGAGCCGATGGGAGTAGGAGTGACTTTGGCACCTGGGCAGATCCTTGATCCGCTCAATGATTTGATCGAACAGTTTTCCACTGTATTACTGATGGCATCAGCCTCGCTTGGTATACAAAAAATTCTGCTGCCGCTAGGCGATATACCCTGGTTCCGCTGGGGACTGATGGTGTTAACCGCCGTTGCATTGCTGGTGGCATTATGGCCAAAAAAGCCAATTCACTGGCAGACAAGATTTTTTAACTTGGTGCTGATTCTGACCTTACTGCGTTTGGCCATACCGCTCACCGTGTTGACTTCCAATCAGTTACAGCTCTGGTTGGAGCAGGATAGACAGGATGCTATTGCTGTGTTGCAGGCAACCCAACAACAGATAGCAGAAATTCAACCCGATATGGAGGCAACAGAACGTCCCTGGTATCAGGGAATTGCAGATAATCTGGATATCAAGGCCAAGCTGCGCAGTGTGGAACTGCGCGCTGAAGAAGCCATCAACGCCGCCATTTATTTATTTGCTGAGTTTGTGCTGATTATGTTGATCATCCCGATTGGTTTTCTGTTTATCGCCTGGCGGCTGGTTGGCAATATTATCGGTAATCGCTCGGCTAATTAACAAAGCCAAAGCGCTTTGCGAACTTTAACTGCTTGTTGAGCAGTTGCTGTGTTTGCTGAAAATCCGCTGTTCTGTCAGTGAGCCAGCAGCAAAAGGTACGCAAGTAAATTGCTGTCATCACAGTTTCATCGATGGCACGAACAGGAAAGCGGGATGTTTGCTGACTGGCTTCGCGCAGCCATTGCACCGTTCGGCTGATGCGGATCAAGGCAGGAATCTGGCTATGCAGATGGCCGGGTTCCAGTTTACTGAGAATCATTTGCCGGGTAACGATCTGTTGTGTTGCCAGCGGCGCCAACCAGGCCAGCATCAGTTCTTCAACTTGTTGTACGACACTGAGCCGGGCGAAGTGATCTGTTTCGCTGAGTTGCAGCATATTGCGATCTGCCCGATCAAACCAAGCATCAATTATCTGCTCTTTATCGGCAAAACAGAGGTAAATATCACTTAGCGAAATATTCAGCGCTATTGCGACATCGTGTAAGCGCAGTGTTTCCCACGAGCTGCGGGAGGCGAGAACGACTGCCTGATCGACAATGCTGTGGCATAGATCGGTTTGCTGCTGCATAACTGTTCTCCTGAACATGATATCGCTTCAGCATAACGCGTTCACTGTTTCAGGCAAAAAAAACCCCGAACGAGTCGGGGTTTTTAGTTTCACCCAAAGGTGAAAGATAATCTGATTATCGTTGCAATTATGCAGGAACGATGTTTTCAGCTTGTGGACCTTTTTGGCCTTGTGTCACAGTGAAAGTAACACGTTGACCTTCGGTCAGTGTTTTGAAACCGTCACCTTGGATTTGTCTGAAATGGGCAAACACATCAGGGCCGTTTTCCTGTTCAATAAAACCAAAGCCCTTAGCTTCGTTAAACCATTTAACTGTTCCAGTTGAAGACATAAATCATCCTATTTCTTTAAATTTAAAATGCCCAAATTCGGGCGGTGTGCTGTAAGTGTGGAGCCGGTATTTTGAAAACAGGACGAGTACTCTTTGAACAAACATTAAAGCGGAAACATCGAACTTGAAAACAAATAACTGTCGTACTTGCAAGCGAACATAACTATATAGAGATCGTGTTTAAAGGTCAAAAGATATTTTTAGTGAATAATCAGCGTATTACCATCATCCACCGCTTTTTCCTCTGTTCTGGCGAATACGTCATATTTTGAAGCCGTAGTCAGGCTTGATGAATGGTCGGTACTGGTGTGGCTTTCCGACGTTTATTGCGAAACCATGTTAACGCTGGTTTTTCGATGTAATAGTGAATAACCACCGCCAGTAACAGGGAAATACCAATGGCGATACTGACAGCAATCTCACCAGATAAGCCGGCGGCATAACTGTGATCAATTATGCCATAGCCGATATTTTGATGTACCAGATAGAGCGAGTAGGAGAGGCTGCCAAGCCATAATGTGGTTTTATTGACAATAAAGTTTAAATAGCCACTTATCGCCAGGATAAAAACGCCGTAACAGCCAATAACAAACAAATTAAATGGTGCGGGGTAGGCGATGAGCGCATGGCTGACGGAAAAGCCCAAAAATATTATGTCACTTACTGCGAGGCTTCCGGTTTTATGCCAGCGATATAGCAAAATGCCGCTGATAAACAGCGGGGCGTAGCGAACGAATAACAGATCATAAGAGATAAATGATAATGCGGGTGACAGGTTTTCTGCCTGAATAACAGCTGCGTAACTGATGCCTACCCACGCCAGTAAAACCCAGCGCAATTGTTGCCAGCTTTTTAAGGTGTAAAACAGCAGCGCCATCCACACATAAAAGGTCATCTCAATGACCAGACTCCAGTAAGCGCCGTCCACATGAGCGTGATCGAAATAGCTGTGTAACAAGGTAAAATTGAGTAAGGCTGTCCCTAATGACACACTTCGATCTTCAGGACCGAGGGCGTGGACGGCGAGAAAGGTAAGAATAATGCCAACCCAGAGAGCGGGTAATAAGCGAAAAGCACGTGCCAGCCCGAACCATGCCGGATTATCGGTGCGTTCGAGCGTCATGAAGATAACAAAACCACTCAGCATAAAAAACAGGTGAACGCCGTAGCGGCCAAATTCCAGAAATTGTGGTGGGTTGAATGAATGACCGTAAAGTTCGTTGTAGTAGGGTAAATAGTGAAAAAGAACGACTCCCAATGCTGCAATACCGCGTAAGGCATCCAACGCTTGTAGTCGGTTTTTGGCCTCAGCCATAAAATAGCTCCCGCGTTTTTAAGAAAAATCAGGATAACCGGTGAAGCTTAATTCATGATGAATCGTCACAGTGTTATGGCACACAGAAACTGAAAACTCGAATAATGCTACATCAGGCGACAACGCCGTTTATACCATTTATATTAACGTTTTATCGACATGACTGAGTAAGACGAAAATAATATTGTTCTGCGAATATTTTTGTTGTTTTCAGAGTGCTTTCCGGAAGAATCATCGCAAACTCTTCACCACCAATTACAGCCAACGATAGCGTAAATGCGGTTTGATTTCAAAATGCGCTCGTTTCAAAGATGTGGCAGTACTTATTGTTGTAGCGGGCTGTAGCAGTATGTTTTTTTATCTGAAACGCATGCTTTAGCCAACTGATTTACCAGTTGGCTAAAGCAATGGTAGCCCCAGATAATGTGCTGCAGCATCTGTATGCTGATGGGGTGGTTAAACCTTGAAACGACCCATCATCTGGTTCATGTTGTCAGAAAAACGTTTGATTTCCTGAGACAGTCTTTCACCTGTTTCGGCCACTTCGCTGGCAGATTCCGTTTGCTCGTTCAAACCATGCAGGTTTTTGCTGATTTCTTCCGCCACACAGGTTTGTTCTTCAGTCGCTTGTGCCGTTTGTGTGGCCATGTCATTTACGCGAGTAGAAGACTGCTGTATTTCATGAAATACAGTATCAGCCTCAACATAAGGTGTTTGCCGTTTCATCGGCATTCACTTTGCCTTCTGAAATAGCCTTGGATGAAGCATTGACCGACAATTGCAGTTGCTGAATGATCTCATCAATATCATTGGTACTTTGCTGAGTACGGGTTGCCAGGATTCTGACTTCATCCGCGACTACGGCAAAGCCACGACCGTGCTCACCGGCACGGGCGGCTTCGATTGCCGCATTCAAGGCCAGCAAGTTGGTCTGTTCTGCCACCCCGCGAATAACATCTAGCACCGACACAATATTATTGGAGTTTGCTTCCAATTCCTGAGAAGAGTTGAGCACCAGATTGATATTCTGAATCAGTGCCGCAATTTTTTCGTTAGAGCTGCTGACCACCGACATACCACGATTTGCCAGTGCTGCAGTTTTATCGGCTTCTGCGGCAGAGGTCGTGGCGACCTGTGCTATTTCCTTGTTTGCCTGAGTCATTTCATAAACGGCACTGACGATAGATTCAGTGGATAAATTCAGGTTGTGATTAATACTTTTCGTATGCTCTGACGACTCATACAAACTGGCTGTGAGGCTACCCAGGCTGGCGATCTGTGACAGAATATTTTTTACCAGATCCTGCAAATTAGTGACAAAGGTATTAAACGCTTTGGCCAGATTGCCAAATTCGTCTTTTGACGAGACATTGATTCTGGCCGTCAAATCACCATCACCGGAGGCAATTTCATTAATGCGTTTGATGAGATAATTAATGTCATCAGTCAATTTTTTCGGGATCAGGTAGCTGAAAGCAATGGCGGCCAGTAAGGCGATGCCCACAACAATAAAGGTCAAGATCATTTTGGAGCGGATCTCATCTCCCCGCTGTTGTTCAATATCAATAAAGCCCTGAATAACTGCCTCACCGGATTGATCGAGGATATTGCGCAAGGCACAAAATTTGTCATCTTCAGCCTGTTCAAGACGTTCAATGGAATAGCTGCTGCCAACGCCGGCTACCAAAGGCGTTGGAAGCGGTCCCCCAGTTCTGGTAAGCCAGATCGAAAATGGCAGGATCACCAGCGATTTCAGGAAAATCCTGTAAATATTGGCGATACTGCGCATAGCGTTCGGCAACCTGTTGAATGTTTTCCTGTCTGTCAGCTTCTTCCTGAGCAGGGTTGGAGCGGTTGGAAATAATGTTAAGTTGGGCCAGTTTGGCTTGATAGAGATCGCGATCAGCATTCAGAATAACCTGATTTGCCGGCAGAAATTGTTGGGCCTGAATATTAATCAACCGGTTTTGCAGCGACATCATCCACCAGAACATGGAAATCACGATTTGACAGAAATCTGCGTTACATAAGTTCAGCCATTAAGGTTCGGAGCTGATTATCTAAGTTTGGGTTAATCACCTGGCCGCTTTCCTGATCAAAGTTATCGTAAAAAGCAGGCAACGACATGCTGCCACGAACATCCGCAGCAAATCGTGGTACGGAATTTACAGCGATTTCTAAAACACTTGCACCACCACGATCGCCGGGGGAGGTGGACAATAAAATAACCGGTTTTTTCTGAAAGATTTTCTGCTCAATACGCGAACACCAATCAAACAGGTTTTTCCAGGCAGCAGAATAATTACCATTGTGCTCGGCAAATGAGATAACCAAGGCATCGGCACTGGCTAATTTTTCGAGAAATGCCTTGGCCAATGCCGGCTGTCCCAGCTCCGCTTCCTTATCGACGCTAAACAACGGCAGTTCATAATCATTCAGATCGAGAACTTCTACTTCAGCGTTTTCTACCAAACCGGCAGCATAAGTAACCAGTTGTTTATTGATAGATTGTTTACTGCTGCTGGCTGCAAAGGCAATAACTTTCATAGACGCCCCCAAATAGGTTCAATAATGAAAATAACAGAGAAATAATGATGAAAAAAAGGCATCCGAAGATGCCTTGATTAAACGACTATTAGTCGTAGCTGTAATGTTTTTTCAGCTGTTTAGTGACTTTCCACATGCTTTTCAGGCCTGTTGGGAAAATGACGTAATCACCCGGAACAATTGTCACCGGCTCGCCACCATCTGGCGTGACAACAATTTCACCTTCCAGAATATAAGCTTTTTCCGTTTCATCGAAATCCAGACGGAATTCAGTAACCGGGCAATCCCAAGTTTCCCAGCCGGCAACACCGAGCTCATCCAGACGCGCCTGGCTTGGGTTTTTCTCAATAATAATTTCTGGCATAAAAATCCTGAATATAAAAAGTATGAACCATGGTTGTCATTTGACTAACCCATTGCTTTTTTGTCAGTCATGCTCGGAAAACACGATGACATTGTCAGTATTTGACTGGGCGAATAATACCAAACCTCACCGCTTTAATCTGGTTTATAGTGAAATTCATCAATACATATCTAAATGATAATCGTTTTTATTTACATGGGGTGGCATGGCGAGTAGACTACCGACTTTTAGGTGTGGAGAACTTTATGGGTTACAAATTGTCCCCGCTGGCGAAAGCAGTTGGTTTGGCGCTGCTGACAACAGCTACCATGGCAGTAGCAGAAACCTCGGAAAATAATGCTGCAGCATTAGACACGATAACGGTCACGGCGAGTGCTGATGCGTCAGCAGAAGGGCTGGCACCTGCGCATAGCGGTGGACAGGTTGCGGTAGCGGGCAGAGCCGGTATTCTTGGTAATCTGGATCATCTTGACAGTCCATTCAGTATTACCAGCTACACCAATGAACTGATTCAGGATCGCCAGGCGCGCAGTGTCGGTGATGTCTTGCAGAATGATCCTTCAGTACGGGTAGCGCGAGGTTTTGGTAATTTTCAGGAATCTTATTTTATCCGCGGCTTTATCTTGAGTTCGGATGATGTGGCTTATAACGGACTTTATTCATTATTGCCCCGCCAATATATTGCCACCGAACTATTCGAACGGGTTGAATTGTTACGGGGCGCTTCATCATTTCTGACTGGGGCACCTCCAAGTGGTGGCGGTATCGGCGGCAGTATCAACCTGCTGCCAAAACGTGCTCCTAACGAACCATTAAACCGGATTACCGTTGGTACAGAACATGGTCAGCAAGGCCTTGTGGCGGCGGATATTGCCAGACGGTTTGGTGAGGATAAACAGTTTGGCGTCAGAGTGAATACCGCCTATCGTGATGGTGGAACAGCGGTTGAAGATGAAGAGGCGCAACTGGGTCTATTTGCTATCGGCCTTGACTGGCGTGGTGATCGGGCACGTATTTCTGCCGATATTGGCTACCAGGATAATCAGCTGGATGAAACCCGTACTAATGTTACGTTAGCTAACAATATTGCAAAGGTTCCTTCTGCACCAAAGTCAGATAAAAATTGGGCGCAACCCTGGTCTTATTCTGATGAGGAAGATTTGTTCGGCACATTGCGTGGTGAATATGATCTGACCGAAACAACAACCGCCTGGGCGGCTTATGGTATTCGCCGCAGTGAAGAGGAAAACTCACTGGCCAACTTGAGAGTAAGTGATGGCGATACCGGAGCAGGTACCATCTATCGCTTTGACAATACGCGCGAGGACAGGGTGAATACCGGAGAAGTGGGGCTGCGCGGTTTCTTCAATACCGGCAGCGTTGGCCATGACTGGGTGGTTTCGGCATCCTGGTTTGAGCTGGAAAAGAAAAATGCCTATGTGATGGACTCTGGCAATACGTTGGACACCAATCTTTATAGCCCGGAGTATTACGCTCGGCCGGCATATAGTGCCAATCCTTGGCGTGGTAACGATCTATCATCACCTGCTTTAAATGGCCGTACCGAACTGAGCAGTTTTGCCATTGGCGATACCTTGTCGTTATTTGATGATCAACTTTTATTAACCCTGGGTATCAGGCGCCAATCTATTGAGGTAACCGATATTGCCTACGACACCAGCGCTAAGACGGGCTATGACAAGAGTGAAAATACCCCGGTATTGGGAGTGGTCTATAAGTTGACGAATCAATGGTCGATTTATGGTAATTATGTTGAAAACTTACGTCAGG
>CANRLD010000078.1 GCA_947631375.1 uncultured Methylophaga sp.
TTATTGTTTATGGCGTTATTTGTGGCCAGCGTCAGTGGACAGACAGCTATTGCAGCGAAATCACTGCGTGTGGGGGTGTATGAAAACGCACCCAAGCTGACACTAAACCAGCAGGGGCAGGTCAGTGGTATTTTGGGCGAAGTGTTGGCTGCAATCGACTCACATCTGCAAACTTGGCAGGCTGATAGCTATTCTGCCTATTTTGATATTTTGCGCCACTGGAATGCGTCAATGCAGCAAGAGTCTATTCCACAAGACTTCTGGTGGTTGGTCATCGCCCTGTTGCTTGGCTTTGTCAGTGCGGTGCTGTTTTCCCTGTTGATGTGGCGACGGATCGTCGAAAAAAATACCTCGCTGTGGCAGGCGCAGCAAAATCTGAACCTGATTCTTGACAGTGTTGATGCGCATATCTTTATCAAGGATATGCAGCAACGTTATCAATATGTTAATCAGAATATGTGCAAGTTCAGTGGTCGGGAGCAACACGAGATTATCGGTCAAACCGACAGTTTTTTATATACCGAAGCAACGTGTCAAAAGCTGAGGGAAAACGATCGACGAGTGCTGGAAGAGGGTGAGCGCGTTGTAAAAGAAGAGATTAACATGCTGCATGGTGCCGATTCGGCACAAACCTTTTTGACCGTCAAGTTACCGCTCAGGCGCGAAGATGGCACGATTTATTCGCTTTGCGGTATTTCCACCAACATGACGGATTACCTGGAGATCCAAAAGCAGCTGCGTCGACTGGCACTTTATGACGGGTTGACCGGGCTCGCTAATCGGTATTCATTGCTGGAGCATCTGGAGAAATTGCTGACCGACAGTCGCACCGCACCTCAGGATGGCGCATTGCTCATCGTTGATCTGGATGCCTTTAAAACGCTGAATGATACCTTGGGTCATCCTGTGGGTGATTTGCTATTGAAGAGTGTCGCTGAGCGACTTCAGGCGTATGCCTCTGAGCAAAATCTGGTTGCCAGATTAGGCGCCGACGAATTTGTGTTGGTAAGGCACGTGCCGGGCAGTAATCGGGCTGAGGTGATGGCAGCAACCCAGCAGTTTGCAGATACGGTGTTACGTGATTTTGTATTACCTTTCTCACTGGGTAAAACGCAATACATTGCTTCAGCCACTATCGGGATCGCCTTGTTTTCGGATGCGGAAGGTGAAGCCAAACAACTGCTGCAAAAGGCCGAAATAGCGCTGTATCGTGCCAAAGCCAGCGGTCGCAATAGCGTATGTTTTTTTGACCCGTTGATGCAGCAACAGATTCAGCGTCACAGTCAATTAGAACACTGGTTACGCGAAGCAATTACCCTGGAACAGCTTGAATTGTATGTCCAGCCACAAGTCAGTAGCGATCAACAATGTGTGGGCATGGAGGCGTTGTTGCGCTGGAATCATCCTGAAGAAGGCTTTATTGCACCCGCTGATTTTATTCCGATCGCTGAAGCCAGTGGTTTGATTTTTCCGCTTGGTGACTGGGTTTTACGCAAGGCCTGTCAGATCCTCGCTGACTGGTCGACGATTCCTGGCATGGAAAACCTGACGTTATCAGTCAATATTAGTCCGCGACAGTTTCGCCATCAGTGGTTTGTTGAATATATCGATAGTTGCATTGCAGAGTTTTCAGTGGATCCGAGTTACCTTGAACTGGAAGTTACCGAAAATCTGTTGATCGAGGATATTGAGCTGATTATTGAGCGAATGAACGCGTTACGCAAACGAGGCTTGCGATTTTCTCTGGATGATTTCGGTACAGGATATGCCTCGCTCAGTTACCTGAAATTATTACCCTTTAACAAATTGAAAATTGATCAATCCTTTGTCCAGGATGTACTGACAGATATTAATGACGAAGCCATCGTCAGCACGATTATTACCTTGGGACAAAGCCTGGATCTGGCCGTGGTCGCCGAAGGAGTCGAGACAGTAGAGCAGGCAGTGATGCTGGAGCACTATGGTTGTTATGTCTATCAAGGCTACTACTTTGGTAAACCGGCGCCAGTTGTAGAGTGGCAACAACGTATCAGTAATAACTGGCCCAGACACAAACAGTTTAAAGCCGGTCAATAATCCGCTTAAATTTAACGATAATGTAGCCGTCTTGATGCGCAAATCGACTTAAGTGGTCGTTGGTGCGTTGAGAAACAGCAAAAAAATGTATGGGGATTCATTGATAATGTCAGTGAAATACTGAGTAAGCCCATACAATAAAGTGTTTTTTTCGACATTAATCCATACATTAGTGATTTTTGTATGGGATTTTATTGTGTTTGTCCGGTCTTTACCCTAGGGTGTTTGCTAATTCGACAAATGGGGGCTGGATATGCAGTTATGGCGAGCCAGAATTGAAACCGGTGCTAAAGCAAAATACCTGGGTATTGTTGATGCACTGGAAGCGGATATTTATTCCGGCTATATCAAGACCGGTGATCGGCTGCCTTCTCAACGTTCAGTGGCGAAAAAGCTGAATGTGGATCTGACGACCGTTACCCGTGCTTTTAACGAAGCCCGTCGGCGGGGACTGATTGATGCTGCAGCCGGACGTGGCAGTTTTGTGCGTCAGCACGTTGCCACTAATCTGGTTTCTCATCAGGCAGACACACGGCCATTGCTCGATCTGAGTATGAATAATCCTCCACAACCGGCAACGGTAGGAATACAAGATTATATTGCACAAGGGATCACCCAGCTTATTTCCGGTACTGATCGGGCGCTGCAACTACATTACCAGAATAGCGCCGGTAATCCACATGATCGCAGTGCTGCCGCTGCCTGGTTAACGCAATCCATTGAGCATGTCAGCCCTGAGCGCATTCTGATCACCAGTGGTGCACAAGCTGCTGTGTATGCGATTTTGCAATGTCTTACACGACGGGGTGATGCAATTGCCTGTGGGGAATTTGTCTATCCCGGTCTGAAGTCCGCTGCCGAGCAACATCAGTTGATCCTGCAACCATTGACGATGGATCAGCATGGCATTGTGCCAGAATCTTTTGAGATCGCCTGTCGGGAACACACCATCAACGCCATTTATCTGGTACCAGCAATTGATAACCCGACTACTGCAACGATGCCCTTGGCGCGACGTCAGCAGATCGTGGCGATTGCCCGGCAGTACGATGTCATGATTATTGAAGACGATCCTTATTCACCTTTGCAGTCTCAGGCGATTACCGCATTTGCTGATTTGGCAAAAGAACGTACCTGGTATATACGCACCTTGTCGAAATGTATTACTCCGGCGCTGCGGCTGGCGTATGTGCTTGCCCCGGGCAATTCTCAGGCGTTACAACTTGCCAATGTCTTGCGTGCTACCAGTGTTATGGCATCACCTTTGATGGCGGGGTTGGTATCACGCTGGATACATGATGGGCGGATACAGCGTTTTGCTGAGGCGATTCGGGAGGAAAACCGTCAGCGCCAACAAATCGCCAAGCAGCTGCTGGCCGGTATTGATTTTTTCAGTGATGAAGAAGGGCATCACCTTTGGTTGCCCTTGCCTGGCTGCTGGCAAGCGAAGGCATTTGCCGAGCAGGCCAGCGTGTCAGGTGTTTCTGTCGTGGCCTGTACCAGTTTTGGTTTCAGTGACAGCCAGCGTCAGGCAGTGAGACTATCGCTGGGACTGACGCCGGATCATGCGACGTTGTCGCAAGCATTAATTATTCTGCGGGGCCTGCTGACACAGCCGGTCACCGTATCACATCACATCGTTTAACCATTGGGGTGAAACATCGTTATGACTGAACAACCAATCCACTTTATGGAAAAGAATACTGACATATATGAGGAAATGGCTGACTGGGATGTGAATGCCGGCGGTGAGAAAGTGGTCGCGAAGCGTATGTCCGGCCGTTACCGCAATCTTAAATGGTTCGGCATGTCAGTATGGCTTATTTATTTTCTGGTTCCCTATGTTCGCTGGAAGGGTGAGCAGGCGGTATTGCTGGATATTCCTAACCGTCAGTTTCGTTTTTTTGAACTGACTATTTTCCCGCAAGACATCTGGATGTTATCGCTGACATTATTGTTTTTTGCCATTCTATTGGCAGCGGTTACCAGTGTGGCAGGCCGGGTTTTTTGTGGCTACTTCTGCTTCCAGACGGTATGGACAGATATTTACACCTGGATAGAAGGCAAACTGGAAGGCGATACGCCACAGAAGCAGTTACGCTTCAAACAAGCGCCACTGTCGGCTAAAAAAGTGCTGAAAAAAGTCAGCAAGCACAGTCTGTGGATGGCGATTGCGTTACTGACCGGGTTGACTTTCTCCGCCTGGTTTACCGATGCATTTGGGTTATGGCGTGATGTGTTCAGCTTGCAGGCACATGCTGCTGTATGGGTTGTGATGGCTGTTTTTACTACCTTTACTTACGTCTTTGCCGGCTTTATGCGCGAACAAGTGTGCTTCTGGTTGTGTCCGTATGCTCGCTTGCAAGGGGTAATGTATGACGTGAATACGGTCTTGCCCGCCTATGATGCTGAACGAGGCGAGCCGCGTGGCAAATTGAAAAAAGGCCAGACCGATCCGACGCGCGGCAGCTGTATTGATTGCAAGCTTTGTGTCAACGTCTGCCCGACGGGTATCGATATTCGCAAGGGACAACAGGAAGGCTGTATTACCTGTGGCTTATGTATTGATGCCTGTGATTCGGTCATGGATAAAATCAACGAACCGCGGGGATTGATTCGCTATGCTTCCTATGCCGAACTGCAAGGACGCAGCCAAACGCAACCGATTTATAAGCGTCCGCGAGTGTTGATATACGCCTTCATTTTATTACTTTCCTTATCAGGCATTGGCTACGGCTTCATGACATTGTCTCCAACTGATTTTCGGGTCACTCCGGACAGACAGCCGTTATTTGTGCGATTGAGTGATGGCTCGATTCAGAACCGCTACACCTTAAAGCTGCTGAATCAGGAAAACAGACCGATAGAAGTTCGTTATCTGGTTGAAGGTCTGGATGGGGCAACGGTATATGGCATAGACGAGACCTATACGATTTTACCGGCAAAAGTGCAGACACTTACCGCGCTGGTAAAAGTACCCGAAGATCAACTGCAGCCGGGGATCAGTCCGTTGACGTTCAAGGTTGAAGTGCTTGAGGGTACGCAGGCCGATATTCGCTATGACACGATTTTTATTGCGCCTGAATAAGCCGAGCTTTGCTATCCCTTGGTTATTGTTTTCTATAACCAAGGGATAGTCATTTAGTACAAGTAAGCGAAGGTATTCAGTAGTTAACATAAAAGCGATGACTGAATACTTTCATTGTGTTCAAAGCACTTAAGCTCATTGATTAACAAGGCTGAGTTGGCTGATATTGCGCATGATTTATGGTTGTTTACACTTTATAATCACCAATTTGTTAACCGTGGTAAGTCTTCATGATGAAAAAAATATCAGCAATTGCATTAGTACTCAGTGTTTTTACATTTACTGGATGTAGTCACCACCACCATCATCATAATAATAAAGGTCACGGTCACGGTCACGGTCACGGGCATCATTGTCCACCAGGCCAAGCAAAGAAAGGTAATTGCTGATAGCGCTAAGGCTAGCCTGCGGTACGAGACAAAGCAGCTACGATTATTCGACCGATTCTTTCATAGATAACTGGTAAAGATCTGTTCGACGGTCTTTCAGGTTGGTCACAGCGCCTTCATTGCGAACCAGTTTGAGTTTGTCCAGATCCAGATCGCAGAACATGATCATCTCAGTGTTCGGCGTGGTTTCTGCCATAACAGCATCGTGAGGAAAAGCGAAGTCGGAGGGTGAGAAAACCGATGATTGGGCGTATTGCACATTGAGGTTTTCGACTTGAGGCAAGTTGCCGACACTGCCACTAATAGCGACATAGCATTCGTTTTCGATGGCACGTGCCTGAGCGCAATGGCGTACTCGCAGGTAACTGTTTTTGGTGTCGGTCCAGAAGGGAACAAAGATAATATCGACCTTCTGGTCGGCCGCAAGACGTCCTAGCTCTGGAAATTCAATGTCATAGCAGATCATGATAGCGACGCGCCCGGCGTCGGTTTCGAATACTTCAAAGTGGTTGCCGCCTTCAATAACCCAGTCACGACGTTCATGCGGCGTGATATGGATTTTGCGTTGTTCGTCAACACGGCCATCACGATGGCATAAATAAGAGACGTTATAGACCCGGTCATTTTCCAGTAGTGGCATGGAGCCGGTGATGATATTGATGTTGTAACTGACAGCCATGTCAGACATTTGATCACGAAATTGTTCAGTATGGCCGGCCAGATAACGAATGGCTTGGGTTTGATCCAATTGATCAGTTAGCCCCATCAATGGCGCATTAAAAAATTCGGGAAATAATGCAAAGTCACTCTTGTAGTCAGACAGTGCATCGACAAAATACTCCACCTGCTTAAGGACAGCCTCAACCGAAGTAAATTCACGCATTTGCCATTGAACAGCGCCAAGACGAATTTGGGTTTTCTTGACATCCAATACCGAGGAGGGAGGGGTATACAGAATATTATTCCAATCCAGTAACGTCGCATGCCCCAGCGACTTCTCATCTTCAGGCAGATATTTATGCATTAACCGCATGACTTGAAAGTCATTGGACAGCTGGAATGTCAGGATCGGATCATAAATTTCCTTACGCGAAACCTGCTCGATATATTCTGTGGGAGACAGTTCATCAGCATATTGATGATAGTTGGGAATGCGTCCCCCCGCGAGAATTGCCCGCAGGTTCATCGAGCGGCACAATTCTTTGCGAGCTTCGTACAGACGGCGTCCCAGCCGATAGCCACGGTATTCTGGATGGATAAACACATCCAGTCCATAAAGCGAGTCTCCTTGAGGGTTATGCCAGATTTTGTCATTACTCAAAATCAAATCGTCATAGGTGTGCGGATTGCTGAAACGTTCGTAATTGACCATCACGGTCAGTGCTACTGCAATCAGTTCACCGGAATCTTCGATACAGATCTGACCATCCTGAAATTGAGTTATCAGGCCTTCAATGGTTGGTTTGGGCCAGGCGCCACCGATATCGTGATAAACGGTATCCATGAGGTGTTTAAGTTGATCATAATCAGCCAGCGTCAGATTACGTAGATTCAGGTGCAGCTCTTCGTGGGCCATAACCACTCCGTATTTCATTGTGAATATTATGTATTGCCTGAATGTTAGCTATCTTTGGGTAGCTAACACAATTGGCTATATTGATAGTAAGTGTTTTTCGGGGCATGAGCATGACATTGAGCAGATGATTTGCTGCCAGAATACTCTTGGCATTGAGGAGGCGAAGATAAGCACGGTGGATTGGATGAAAGTACTGCTTTTAAATTACTGGTGAGGCAGTATTTTTAATTCGCTATCGCTATAATATAGTTTAAGCTCTAAACAGTGTGTTCATTACCAAAGCAAACATATTAAGAAGATGACTGATAATAACGACCCAGATAGTCCCTGTCGAACGAGGCTGGTTTCCATCAATGGAAACCAGCCTCGTTCAATCTTTTCAATCCAGAATCTGGCGAGTGCGCGCCTCGGATGTTCCATCCGAGGCGTTTTTGTGTCTGTGCCACGCGCTGTATAAGGCTTAAATCATGGAATTTCTTGCAGATCCGAATATCTGGATAGGCCTTATCACACTTATCATGCTTGAAGTCGTCCTCGGCATCGATAATCTGGTATTTATCGCCATTCTGGCGGACAAGCTGCCACCAGAGCAGCGTGATAAGGCTCGTATTATTGGTCTTTCTCTGGCGCTTGCCATGCGAGTGGTATTATTGTTTTCGATCACCTGGATCGTGACATTGACGCAGCCACTGTTCTCCATAGCTGACTTTGAGTTCTCCGGTAGAAGTTTAATCCTGATTTTGGGCGGGATCTTTTTGCTGGCAAAAGGCACGATGGAGTTGCATGAGCGCCTGGAAGGGGAACATAAACCCAAGGAAGACAGAATCGTGCATGCCGTCTTCTGGCAAGTGATCGTCCAGATCGTGGTACTTGATGCAGAGTTTTCTCTCGACA
>CANRLD010000079.1 GCA_947631375.1 uncultured Methylophaga sp.
TCGTCGATTGGGTGCAAAAGCGCTGCCTGACCAGTGCGACAGTTGGCGATTTACCCATGCAAAGCGACATTATCGCGCCGGCGTTGCAGACGATGAGTAAGACAGGTGTCGATTATGTGAAGCTGGGGCTGTTCGGTGGTGCGCAACAACAAGAATGTCTGCAACAGCTCAAACCGGTGATCGACAATCTGCCCACCCCCGTTATTGCCGTGATATTTGCTGACATGCCAATCAATAAAGAAGTTGTCCGTGATATTAAGGTTGCGGGTTTCCAGGGTGTGATGATTGATACGGCATATAAAACCGGTACCTCATTACTGGATTTGTGGTCGACGGCAGCGCTTGCAGCGTTTATCAAACAAGCCAGACAAGAACAATTAATCTGTGGTCTTGCCGGTGCGCTACGCGTGGAAGACATTCCTGCCTTATCGTTACTTGGTCCTGATTATCTCGGGTTTCGAAGTGCGCTGTGCCCACAAAGGGACCGTCAACGCTCACTCTGTCCTGATTCGGCTAGAGGTATAAAAAACAGATTAAATCAAACGCTGGAAAAAGCCAGTTAAGGAAAGATTAACAAGCCGCTTCACTTACATTGCAAGGATGCAATTATGTTTAAACACACTGTTTTATCATTATTTCTTGTCATTCTTTTTGCCGGATCGGTATCAAATAGCCAGGCGATGCTTCCTGTGCAACTGGCACAAGTCTATGACGCAGATACAGCGGATGAGATTAGTCATTATCTGGTCAGTGAGAAATACGATGGAATACGCGCGATTTGGACCGGTGAGCAGTTATTGACAAGAAATGGTCATGTTATTCACGCACCTGACTGGTTTACGCATCCCCTGCCCAAAGTCTGGCTGGATGGCGAGCTATGGACTGAGCGTCAGGATTTTTCGGGGGTAAGCAGTATTGTCCGAACCCAGATAGCCGATGATGCCGCATGGCGGAAAGTGCGTTATATGGTTTTCGATATGCCAGCTAAAGGGCTGGCTTTCGACGAACGGTATAACAATTACAGCACCTTGATTAATGCGCTAAATCTTCCTCATCTTAAAGCCGTTAAACAACAACGGTTTACCACCAATCACGCACTAAGTCAGTATCTGGATACGCTGGTTAAAAATGGTGCCGAGGGCGTGATGCTGCATTTAGCCACGGCCAGCCACCAATCAGGCAGAAGCAGCGCTCTGCTTAAATTAAAACCTTATTTTGATGATGAAGCTGTGGTGATCGGCCATTTACCTGGCAAAGGGAAATACACCAACCAGTTGGGAGCTTTGCAGGTTAAAAATAAACAAGGTATTGTTTTTAAAATTGGCTCTGGTTTTTCTGATGAAGAACGTGCTAATCCACCGGCGATTGGTACGGTAATTACTTATAAATATCACGGTTTTACCAAACATGGTTTACCTCGTTTTGCCAGTTTTCTGCGTATCCGTAATGATTTGTAAAGCGGGTAAACAGCTAATGCTCGTTTGTACCGCTATTGATAGCGGCGATGATGGCGTTGTGGCCAAAAGTTTATAAATGACAGACTTCTTTGCGTGAGTATTTAGCTGCAACGTGGCAATAAAAACAGCCAAACGACAAGACTTCCCTTCCCTGTCGTTTGGCGGTGACATCAATCAGGCTGCATTTTGCTGCCGTAGTTGTCGGGCAGCCGCCACCATGGCTTGCAGTGCGGGCATGACTTCTTCCCAGCGGCGGGTTTTCAGGCCGCAGTCCGGGTTGACCCATAATTGTTCTGGCGCAATGCGCTGCGCGGCTAGTTTCATCAGCTCCACGATGGCGTTTTCTGCTGGAATATTCGGTGAGTGAATATCTTAAACTCCCGGACCAATGGCATTTGGATAGGTGAAAGCGCTAAAGACATCCAGCAACTCCATCTGTGAACGCGAGGTTTCGATGGTGATAACGTCGGCATCCACTGCGGCAATGGCCTCGATAATGTCATTAAACTCCGAGTAGCACATATGGGTGTGGATTTGTGTGTAATCCTGGACACCGTTGCCAGTGATTCTGAAGCTTTCGACCGCCCAAGCCAGATAATCCTGCCATTGTGACTGGCGTAATGGCAGGCCTTCACGCAATGCCGCTTCATCGATCTGAATAATTTTCACTCCGGCCGCTTCGAGATCCAATACTTCATCACGAATAGCCAGTGAGATTTGCAGACAGGTTTCACTGCGTGGCTGATCGTCACGAACAAAAGCCCAGTTCAGCATGGTGACCGGGCCGGTAAGCATGCCTTTCACCGGTTTGTCTGTCAGTGACTGTGCATACAGCGTCCAGTCGACAGTCATCGCCCAGTGACGTTCTCGTAGCTCTAGCCCTGCCTGCTAAATTGAGGCGCCGTCAATATCTCCTCGCCAGTATTGTTCAGGCGAGAATTTTAGTTCACGTTGCAGGCCAATATGTGGAAAGCCGAGATTATGTGTGCTGACCATGGGGAGCCTCTCAAATCCGGGTTAATTGAAGTCGCCATTGTAAGCAGAACAAATGATGAGGGATAATGATAACTGTATACACTTCAATGAGATATATTCATACATGATTGAGCGAGCACATTTACGAATCATCCAGGCCCTGGCTGAAAATGGCAGTTTGACGGCTGCTGCCAATGCGTTATTTGTGACGCAATCAGCGTTGTCACATCAGATCCGCTATCTGGAACAAAAACTGGAAGTCAGCTTGTGGCAACGTGACGGACGGAAACTACGGCTGACGCAATCCGGAGAACTGCTGTTGCAGGTGGCCAGACAGGTTTTGCCGGTACTTGAACAGACCGAGCAGACATTACAAGCCTACAGTGAAGGCCGCGCCGGTATTTTGCGTATAGGTGTGGAGTGCCATCCTTGTTATGAGTGGCTGAAAGGTGTGTTGGCCAGTTATCTTCGTGAAATGCCTCAAATGGATGTTGATATTGTGCATCAGTTTCAGTTTTCCGGCATGGAAGGCTTGTTGAATCATCACATTGATTTGCTGGTGACGCCCGATGCGATTCAGCAGTCGGGGGTAATTTATCAACCGATGTTTGACTACGAACAGGTGCTGCTGGTGGCCGAGTCGCATGCTTTGAGTCAAAAAAAATATATTGAGCCAGCAATGTTACAGCAGGAGTTATTACTCACTTTTCCTGTTGAGCATGAACGACTGGATGTCTTTACCCAGTTTTTGATACCGGCAGGAATTCAGCCACGCAGCAAAGCCATGCAGTCAATGGATATTATGGTACAGCTGGTGGCGCTGCAGCGTGGAGTGACAGTATTACCTGGCTGGTTGGCTGCAGAGTTGTGCCAGAGCTTGCCGGTAAAAGCGGTTCGACTTGGGCGCAGCGGGTTGGCAAAAACATTGTTTGCTGCGATCAGGGAGGCTGATCAAGAAGTTGGTTATCTGCAAAAGTTTATCGCGCTGGGGATGCAGTCAAGAGCGTAATAGACAGTTAATCCTGTCCGTCGAGTACCCGATATAAAATATCGCGAATTGCTGTGGGCTCAAATGGTTTATCGAGAATGGCGGAGACACCTGCCTGCTCTATCTGTCCCAGTCGCACCTGATTTTGCTCGCTGGTGACCACCAGGATCGGCACAAAGGTATTTCTCATTTGGGTACGAATATGTTCAACCAGCGCCTGGCCATCCATTTTTGGCATATTCAGATCGGTAACGACCAGATCAAAGCTTTGCTGACGCAATTTTTCGATAGCTTCAGCACCGTTTTCTGCCAGCTGGATGCGGGTTATTCCCATATTGCTCAAGACGCGGGAAAGCTGGTTTCGTGAAACTATACTGTCATCAACCAGCAATACTTCGAGTTGGTCAATATCGTAGTTCTGTAAGGTGATTTCAGCGGGATCAATATAATCCAGTGTTGTGCGAATCGCTCGTCGCAAGTTTTCACGATCAAAAGGTTTTGGCAAGATCGCTACAACACCGGATTGGCGCAGTGGTTCCAGCGCCTCCGTTTTCGATTCGCTGGAGATCAACATAAAACAGGTGTTATCCAGCCTGTCCAGGCCACGAATGTCAGACAGCAGCTCGATGGCTGTCATATCCGGCAGGTACATGGCGCTAATGACCAGATCGGGCGGATATTTCTGTAACAAGGCAATTGCATCGCCACCGCTCTGCACGCTATCAATTTTCGTGATGCCCGCCTGGTGTAATTCCCGGAGAATAATTTTCAGCTGAACAGCAGAAGGCTCAACAAGTAATATGGATAGTTCGGAGGCATTAAAAGACTGCATGATCAATTTGTGTCAGTTGACGCGAGTCCTGCTTCCACAGTTTGTCGGGTTGCCTTGTCGGTAAGTTTTTCAATAATGGTCAAGGCAAACGCCATGGCAGTCCCCGGTCCACGTGAGGTAATAACAGTATTATCACAGACTACGGCATCATTACTGAGTTGCAGTGCTGGCCAGTCTGTTGGTGACAAGACACCGGGATAACTGCTGACACGTAATCCATCCAATATGCCTGATTCAGCCAGTACCAACGGTGCCGCGCAGATGGCTGCCAGCCATTTGCCGTCATTATGCAGGCGTTTTATGGCGGCATGAATACGTGGATCAGCATTCAGGTGGTCTGTGCCGGGTTGCCCTCCCGGCAAAACCAGCATATCAAACGCATCGTACATCACATTATCCAGCGTGGTATCAGCGACCAGTCTGACACCACGGCTGGCAGTAATCTGTTGCTGTGTTGATAAACTGGCGGTGACAACCTGAATTTCAGCACGTCGCAACAGATCTATCAGAGTGACTGCTTCCAGCTCTTCGCAGCCTTCAGCCAGCGGGATCAGTACATTTGGCATGACGCTAACGGTTACCGTTTACTCATGATATTCATGCCTTTCAGCAAGTTTAATGCCTGAGATAGCGGGTAGTCACGTAATGCCAGCGGCTGTTTATCTTCATCATCAGTGGCTTTATCCGCCGTCGTTTCCTTCAGCTCTTCTTCCAGTGAACCGTTTTCCAGATGACGACTCAGATCGGCTTCACGCAATGGTTCAAAACCATTGTCCTCAGCTGCGCTGATTTGAATAGCGTCCAGCTTGATATCCGGTTCAATTCCATCAGCCTGGATAGAGCGGCCGGAGGGGGTGTAGTAGCGTGCTGTTGTCATTTTTACTGCCGTCTCATTGGTCAGCGGCATAACGGTTTGTACAGAGCCTTTACCAAAGGTTTTGGTACCGAGAATAACCGCCCGTTGATGATCCTGCAGCGCACCGGCAACGATTTCAGAGGCTGATGCGGAACCACCATTTACCAGCACCACAATGGGCGCGCCATGGAGCATATCGCCCGGTTTGGCATGGAACTTCTGATCTGCATCGTGAATACGTCCTTCGGTATAAACGATCATACCTTTATCCAGGAAGGCGTCAGATACTTCGACGGCGGCATCCAGTACACCACCCGGATTATTGCGTAAATCCAGCACTAAACCTTTTAACGTTCCGCCGTTGTCTGTTTTCAGTTGATTAACAGCATCACGCAGGTTCTGACCGGTTGGTGACTGGAAGGTGGTGATGCGGACATAGCCATATCCTGGTTCCAGTACTTCGCTGCGAACACTTTTCACTTTGATAATGGCGCGTGTCAGTTCAAGTTTTATTGGTTTGTCGACACCTTCGCGGATAATGGTCAACAGGATCTTGCTGCCCGGCTCACCGCGCATAATATCGACGGCTTCATTCAGTGTAAGACCTTTAACCGGTGTGTCATCAAGCCGGATAATTAAATCACCGGCTTTTACCCCTGCTTCAGCAGCCGGGGTTTCGTCGATAGGTGCGACCACTTTGACGAAACCATCTTCCATTGAAACTTCAATACCTAGGCCGCCAAACTGACCGGAGGTGCCTTCGCGAAGGTCCTTGAACTCATTCAGATCCAGATAGGCTGAGTGGGGATCGAGGCCGGAAAGCATGCCCCGAATGGCATTTTCAAGCAGTGTTTTATCTTCTACCGGTTCAACATAGCTGCTTTTGATACGGCCAAAAATTTCTGAAAATGCCCGTAAATCCTCTATAGGCAAATCAGGCCTCACGACGGCATTTTTATCTGCCAGCACCATTTGGCCAAAAATCATGGTGATGCCGATAATGACCCCTGTCGTTACCAGTGCAAAATCTCGTTTCAAAAAGCGCATATAAACTGTATTCCTTATTTCTGGTTAACCTTGCTTGCGCAGCCAATTCATGGGATTGGTTGGGTTGCCTTTATGACGTACTTCAAAATAGAGTCCACCGACTTGCCGCACCCCCTGCTCCCCGCTCTGGGCAATTGTTTCTCCCGCTTTCACGGTATCTCCGGTAGCTTTGAGCAAGCTGTCATTATTGCCATAGAGGGTCATGAATTGTTCGCCATGATCGATAATAACCAGCAAGCCAAAGCCTTTCATCCAGTCGGCAAACACCACACGGCCATCGGCGCTGGCCTTTACAGGGCTGCCTTTTTCAGCCGCTATTAGTATGCCTTTCCAAGCGAGTTTATCAAGATTACGCTGGCTGCCATAGCTTGCCAGAATTTTACCGGTTAAAGGCCACTGCAACTTGCCGCTAAGACTTGAAAAACGTGCGCCAGGTTTCACCTGTGGTGCTACGGAGGGTTTTTTTGCGGCTTGTTTTGCCAGCGAGTTCAATAAGGACTGTAAATTTTTTTCCTCTTCCCGTAAGGCCGCAAGCTGGGCATCTTGTCCGGATATCTTTTTGTTCAGCGCGGCCAGGGTTTGTTCCCGTTCAGCTGTTTGTTGCTGTAGTGCTTGCTGTTGAATCAATTGTTGCTGTTCAAGCTCTCCGAGATTTTTTTTAACGGCATAAATCGCTTTTTCCTGCTCACTCAGATTTTGCAGGGTGGTTTGCAGCGTCTCAATTTGTTCCTGCCGGGCCGTATGAAAATAACGGTAGTAAGCATTACTGCGGCTTACCCGCTCTGGAGAGTGCTCTGAAAGCAGTATTTTCAGGTAGCTGGGCTGGGCATTGATAAATGCGGAGTGGATTTGTCTGTTCAGCGCGGCCAGTTGTTCAGCCTGTTGTTGTTGGGTCAGGCCTTGTTCTTGTTGCAGGTTTAGCAGCTCATCATCTTTTACGGCGATTGATTGCTTGATTTGAGCCAGTTCACGATTAATCGCCGAGATTTTGAGGCTTTGCTGTTTTAATTGCTGTTGCAGCTCGGACTGGTTTTTCTTGTTCAGGTTAAGTGTTTTATCCAGCTGAGATATTTCGCCACGAACGGTTTCGAGTTTTTTGGCGGGTGCGGGTTCCGCTTGCAAGGCTACCGGCAAGAGAAGAACAACAAGAAAGATCAGATAGGGCATCATAACTATGGAAAAATCAGAGCAGCGTTACCAGAAGGTCATTATTCATTTCGGCGGGGATCGGCAAACCAAGTAAATGCAGCATGGTTGGCGCAATATTGGACAGGTTGCCCTGCCGGGTACATGATGCCGGACGGCCAGCATAAATGAAAGGTACGAGGTTACTGGTATGCGCGGTATGCGGCTGTCCCTTGTCGGGATCGGTCATTTTTTCGGCATTACCATGATCCGCTGTGATGAGCATTTCACCCCCGCTCTCTTTTAAGGCTGCCCAAATCCTGCCCAAGCAATTATCGAGTGTTTCAATGGCTTTGACGGTTGCGGCAAAATTGCCGGTGTGTCCTACCATATCAGCGTTAGCAAAGTTACAGATGATGACGTCATATTGATGTGAATGGATGGCTTTAACCAGGCGATCTGCCACTTCGGGTGCGCTCATTTCCGGTTGTAGATCGTATGTGGTGACTTTGGGTGATGGCACCAGAATGCGATCTTCACCCTCATAAGGCGTGTCACGACCACCATTAAAAAAGAAGGTGACATGTGCGTATTTTTCCGTTTCTGCGATACGCAG
>CANRLD010000080.1 GCA_947631375.1 uncultured Methylophaga sp.
ACCCATGCCAAAGACAAACTGCCAGCAGAAATTTCCGGTGGTATGAAGCAACGTATCGGTATTGCCCGGGCGTTGGGAATGGAGCCAAAAGTATTGTTGATGGATGAGCCATTCGGCGCGCTGGATTCCTTAACCCGTGCGCATTTGCAGGATTCATTGATGGAGATTCAGGCGGAGCTGAACAACACCGTCATTATGATTACCCATGATGTGGATGAAGCGGTGTTGTTATTGGACAAGATTGTCATGATTACCAATGGCCCGGCAGCCAGCATTTGGAGAGTTCTTAGCTGTCCAGCTGCCTCGGCCCAGACGGCGCCTGTCATTGGCAGACAATCCGGATTACAACCGTTATCGGTCAGAAGTCATTAAGTTTTTGCATCAACGTCACGCCAGAAAAGCAGCTTGAGAGGGAAACAATAAAGGCGTCAAACAGGCATTAAAAAAGCCGGGACAAAGCCCGGCTTTTTGTTGTGAGGTGAAACTGATTACTTAATCGGCAGGAAATGAAGTTTTCCTGCTTTCATATCGGGCATCAGAATATGTTTACCATCAGCAGACAAGGCAATGTCGGCTGCGGTTTCATAGTCGTCGCTAATCAGTTGCGGGGTTGCTTTGGCTTCGTTTAACTGCCAGACCTTACCGTTAGCCCAGTCACTGATGTAGAGGAAACCATCGGTGTCACGCACCAGACCGTCAGCACCACCAAAGCCACTATTTACTTTGATGGCTTTGCCGGAGGCAATATCAAGCTGGAACAAGTCACCGGTACCGAAGTCGGCAACCAGCATCTTGTTATAACCATCCATTAACAGGCCGTTAGGGCGTTTGATTCCGGCATTAGCGGTAAGGATTTCTTTAACCGTTTTGCCATCTGCAGAAACTTGATAAATACCGGCATTCTGGCCGTCATCATCACCACTGTCAGAGACATAAATTACGCCTTCACCATCAATTTCAACATCGTTGAGGAAGACGGCAGTGCCCGGAAAGTCGTTGGCATCAACCAACACTTCACTGTCACCTTGCAGGCTGACTTTGACCAGTTGGTTCACATCGGCGACATACAGTGTGTTGTCAAACATATCGATGCCTTTTGGATCATTCAGACCTTCGGCGAGAGTCTGCGTGCTGCCATCAGTATTAATCACCGTGACTTTGCCATCACCATTTTTACCAAATTCACCGATCTCGGTAACAAATACCCGGCCATCCGGATGGGCGATAGCCGACTCCGGCATTTGCAAGTTATCGATGGTTGTGGTCGAACGGGTGGCAACCGGGCTGGTTGCTGTGGCCTCTTCACCGTAACTGACACGGTAGATCACGTCGTTATAATCATCGGACACCAGTAATGAACCATCGGGTAATTGCAGGACATCGGTTGGTCGTCCCCAGGCTTCTCCATTGACCAGCCAGCCATCAATAAAGGTTTCCTGGCCACTGACCTGGTTGTTGTCATCAAACGTTACTCGAACCAGCTGGTAACCGACAGGTTCTGTGCGATTCCACGAGCCGTGCTGGGCAATGATCACATCGTTTTTATAGTCTTCCGGGAACATATCGCCGGTATAAAACTTCATGCCAAGACCGGCTGCATGGGCTTGAAACTCGGCGACCGGGAAAGTCACTTCCTGCGGTGGTGTCTGGTCTTTCCAGTCATCATGTTGAGTGTTCCCACCAACATAATAAGGATAACCAAAGTGCATGCCTTTTTCGGGCGCAGCATTTAATTCTTCAGCCGGAATATCATCGCCCAGCATATCGCCACCATTATCGGTGAAATACAGCACGCCGGTGGTTGGCTGGAAATCCATACCGACCGAGTTACGAATGCCTTGCGCATAAATTTCAGCGTCGCTGCCATCCGGGTTCATGCGGATAATCGTGGCTTCCATACCTTCCACATCACAAATGTTACAAGGTGCGCCAACGGTGACATACAGTTTGCCATCCGGGCCGAAATCAATATAACGCCAGCCGTGATGCGCTTTGTCTGGCAGTTCATCATAGATAACTTCGCGCATATCCTTGAAGGGAAGTGTTAAGTCAAAGCCAGGAGCAGCGTAACGGGCGATCCGGTGTTGCTCGGCAACATACAGGTTGCCCTGATACATTGCGACGCCATTGCCGACTTTCAGATCATCGAGAATGGTGATGACTTCATCGGCTTTACGATCTTTATTGCGATCGACGACGGCATAGACATTATCTTCGCGGGTGCCAACAAACACCGTACCGGTGGATTGCCCCAGTGCCATTTGTCTTGCTCCCGGAACTTCGGCGTAGATTTCGACTTTAAAACCTTCCGGCACATTGAGTTTAGACAGATTTTGCTCAACATCAGCAAAACTGGCGGTGCTGGCTAAGCCTAGCGAGGAAAGCATCAAAATGCTCAACGTTTTGTGGGTAAACTTCATAGGGTTTCTCCGGTGAAAGGAAAGAATAAAACGGGGTTAGTCGGCAACTAATATCCGTTTAAACAGGATGTCGATAAAAATGTGTAATGGAGCAATACTGGACTGCATTTTGGCGCGCAAAATGGCACCTTGCCAGCCCGATAACAAAAACTCGGCTAATTTTTCGGTATCAGTATCTGCTGCTAATTGTTGATTGGCAATGGCCGCTTGCAGGCACTCGCTAAACTGCTGCTTCCAGCCTTCGAAGATGCTGTCGAGCCGGAGTCGAAAGGTTTCATTTTGGCTGGAAAGCTCTTGACCAAGGCTGCCAATTAAACAGCCACGTTTGCATTTGTCATCACGAATGGTAGCCAAACCGCTTTCCAGATAGCGACGAATACGTTGTAAGGGACTGACACTTTCATCGGTAAGAAAACGTTTGATCATTTCAGCATAGATGACGGCGGATTCGTCAATGATCGCCAGGCCGAAATCCTCTTTGCTGGCAAAGTAGTAATAAAAAGAGCCTTTCGGCACGTTGGCTGTTTTTAATATGGTATTTAATCCACTAGGGTTAAAGCCATGCTGGGCAATAACTTCAGTACCGACCTGGATTAATAATTGTTTGGTTTCGCTACGCGTCATCGTTAAATTCATTTTTCAGCATAATGTGCTCATAATAGACCGGTCGTCTACATGGTGCAAGTCGGATTAATTTCGTCGGCTTACTACGTGTTGTTGCGATTTGTTATTGAGTGATGCCGCTGAGCTGATCCAGTATGAGCGGATGAATGGCGATGTGTTTACCTCGCTTCGGCTGGTACGATACGAGTGACTGAGTCTGCAGGAGAAAATGATGAGTAATACGAACACAACCTTAAGAGATATAACCGGATTGGGACATGAACCTGCCCGGTTGAGCGAGGCAGCACTAATTATGATTGACTGCCAAAACACCTACCGCAAGGGCGTTATGCAGTTAACGGGGGTAGAAGAAGCGCTACAGGAGGCCTTGGCATTGCTGACACGCGCCAGAAGGTTACAAATCCCCATTTTTCACATTCAGCACGACGGTGGTCCGGGGTCACCTTATGACTTAACAACTGAGCTCGGACAAATCGCTGAAGAAGTGGCACCGCAGGATGGGGAATATGTGATTAGCAAAAGTTTCCCTAATTCCTTTGTACAAACGGAACTGGATGACAAGTTGCGAGCATTGAATATTGAACACATTGTGTTGGCAGGATTTATGACGCATATGTGTGTTAACTAAACGGCGCATGGCGGTTTTAATTTAGGTTACAAACCAACGGTGGTTGCCAGTGCCACAGCGACCCGTGCCTTGCAGGCAGCACATGGCAACATGGTTCCGGCGGCGCAGGTTCACGATGCTGCGATTGCCTCAACGCGTGATTTATATGCCGCGGTGGTGGATAGCGTAGCGGATCTTCCGGATTAGGATTGCTATAGCATACGCCCGGAGCTTGACTCCGGGCTTATGTGAATCTAGTCAAAGGGTACCGGGATCGGTGTATTACTGGTGGATGGCGGCAGTTGTGGTAAGACAAATTGTGGTTGATCGCCGGTTAATGTTTTCAAAAAGGCGGTGATATTTTTAATATCCTGCTCTGCAAGTTGCTGACCCAGTTGTAACCGTGCCATGACGTCAACCGCGTCCTCCAGTTTCCAGTACGCGCCATCGTGGAAATACGGATAGGTCAGTTCGACATTGCGTAGGGTGGGGACTTTAAAGGAAAAACGATCAGCATCATTACCAGTGACTGCAATGCGGCCTTCTGCAGGATTGTCAGTTTGATAAGCCTCGATAAGTCCCATCCGCTGGAAGGATGTCCCGCCAATAGCCACTCCGTGATGGCAGGCAACACAGCCTGTTTCCTTAAATTTTTGATACCCGGCAAGTTCTGTTTCGGTTAAGGCGTTGTCATTACCTTTAAGCCACAGGTCAAAGCGTGCGTTCGGTGTCACCAATGTTTCTTCAAACGCCGCGATCGCGTTGGTGACTTGATCGATGGTGATTTCATTACTGCCATAGATTTTATTGAAGTCGGCAACGTATTGAGGAATTGAACGCAATACATCAACGGCCAGTGAATGTGTAAATGCCATTTCCATTGGATTACTGATGGGGCCCGCAGCTTGCTCCTGCAAATCGGCTGCGCGGCCATCCCAGAATTGTGCCAGACTTAAGCTTGAATTGAGGACGGTGGGGGAGTTGATTGGTCCTTGCTGCCAGTTATGGCCAATCGAGGTTGGCAGGTTATCACTGCCACCTGAACTGAGATTATGACAGGAGTTACAGGAGATAAAGCCTGAACGGGATAGTCTAGGATCAAAAAAAAGCTTTTTCCCGAGTTCCACTTTTTCTGGTTCGGTAGAAACAAAAGGCTCAATGGGTTGGATTGGTTCGCTACTTAATCTGTCAGCAACAGCGGATGAAAAAGGTAATAGCGCCATCATCGTTAGGAATAGAGTTTTACGCATAATTTTCCCCGATCATTTATAGAAATAACGTCAATGATAATTTGAGTAAAACGAACGAGTCATATTAAAGTCTTTTTCCTTGATCTGGATCAAGTGAGCCGTTTGTAATGCCTTTACCGTCTCACAGTGATCTCTGTTTATGGTTACAAAAATAACAAAGAGAGAGAATATTATGCGATTAACCTACGTTACACCGGTAGGGGTGTTATTGATGGCGCTGGTACTACCGGCGGTATCTGCAATTGAAATGGAATGGCCGGTTTATGGTGGCGATAAATTGCATCAACGACACAGCAAACTCGACCAGATAAACAAGAGCAATGTCAGCAACCTGATTGAGGCATGGGAGTTTGATACCGGAATTAACGACACATTTCAGGCAACGCCGGTGGTGCTGGATGGTGTGATGTATGTCTCGCTACCGTTTAATGATGTGGTTGCGTTAGATGCTGCGACAGGAAAACAGATATGGCGCTATGAGCACGTTCTTGATGAGAACTATCCGATTTGTTGCGGACCGGCCAATCGTGGTGTTGCCGTTGCAAATGGCATGGTATTCACCGGAACGATTGATGCACGATTGATCGCGCTGGATAGCAAAACCGGAGAAAAGCGTTGGGAACAACGAGTCATTGGCGAGGATCATGGTATTCAGGAAGATGTAAGTACATTGACTAACAATGAGCTTGGCAGCGTATCCGGTACCTCTGGCGCTGGAATTAATATGGCACCAATGATTTATCAGGATACGGTGATAATAGGTATTACCGGGGTAGGCTATGGTTTGCATCTGGATGATGAAGCCGATGCTGCTTCCGCACTGGGGGCGGTTGTCGGCATTGCCGGTAAGTATGGCCGTCGCGGTTTTATGGCAGGTTATGACATCAATACTGGCGAGCAGAAATGGCAATTTGACACCATTAAGGCAAGCGGTTGGGAAGGCAGCTTTGTGACTGAAACGGCTGATGGTATTACATTGCCACGAAACATTGAGGCGGAAAAAGCCGCTTTAGCAGAGCATGCTGATGCCTGGCGTTATGGCGGTGCTTCAGCCTGGAGTACGCCGGTTATCGATCCTTATACCGGGATTTTACATTTTGGTACCGGAAACCCTTCGCCACAGATGGAAGGTTCGTCCCGGCCTGGCGATAACCTTTACAGCAGTTCCTTACTGGCACTGGATGCCAGCAGTGGCGACTATCGCTGGCATTATCAACAAGTGCCGCATGACAGCTGGGGGTATGACGTGGCTAGCCCACCAGTCTTGTTTGAGATTTCTGTCAGGGGCCAGCCGATCCCTGCCATTGGGCAGGCTGGAAAGACAGGCTGGTTTTACGTCCATGATCGGCGTAACGGCAGGTTTTTATATAAAAGTGAGGCCTTTGTGCCACAGAAAAATATGTTCGCTTTACCAAGCGCCGACGGAACAATTATTTATCCAGGAGTGATGGGGGGAGCAAACTGGTCACCGGTTTCGGTAGACTCGCGGCGGCGGCTGGTATTTATTCCTGGCATTCATTGGCCGGTTGAGTATAAGTTGCATCAACAGCCCGCCGCTGATGGCGAACCGGCGCTTCGCTATTCTTCAATGTCACCGTTAAATACCGTGGGAAAATATGGATTGCTGACAGCAATTGATTTGGATAGCGGAAAAATTGTCTGGCAGGTGAAAACCGAAAACCCATTGATTGGCGGTGTACTCAGCACTGCAAGTGGCCTGGTGTTTGTTGGTGAAGGTAAAGGTGAATTGATGGCGTTTGATGCTGACTCAGGTGAGAAACGCTGGAGTGCAACCACAGAAGCGGGCGTTAATGCACCACCGATTTCTTATAGCATTAATGGTAAGCAACATATTGCGGTAGCGGTTGGTGGCAATCGGTTGTTTGGTTTTAAAACCGGACAGAAAATAAAAGTATGGCGACTGCCTTAGAGATAGGGTTTATGTCATACAGATGTGATTAATATCTGTATGACATAAACGGACGTTGTTACTAGACGATGCCTTGCTCAAGCATGGCATCAGCCACTTTCCGGAAGCCAGCGATATTTGCGCCAAACGCCAGATTGGAAGGTTGATGAAACTCAATTGCCGATTCTGCACAGCGCTGGTAAATGTCTTTCATTATGATTTGCAGTCGATGATCCACTTCACTGAAAGACCATTGCGTCATACTCGCATTTTGTGCCATTTCGAGTTGGCTGGTTGCTACACCACCGGCATTCGCGGCTTTTGCCGGGCCAAAATGAAGTCCTGCAGCAATGATCAGCGATTGCGCTTTTGCTGTACAAGGCATATTCGCACCTTCTGCCAGGCAGATGACACCATTGTCAATCAAAGCTTTCGCATCAGCTTCTGATACTTCATTTTGGGTTGCGCATGGAAAAGCAGCATCGGCCTTGACTCTCCACACGGCATGACCATCATCAGGATAATCTGCTGTGGGAATAAATTTGGCATCCGCATGTGATTCCAGATAGTTACGCAGCGGAAGATTATTGGTTTCTTTGAGCTCACGCAGCAGCATCAAGTCAATGCCTTTCGCATGATATATTGTGCCCTGGCTGTCAGAGCAGGTGACCGGTAACGCACCGAGCTGATACAGCTTTTCGATAGTATGAATTGCCACATTTCCGGCACCGGAAACCAGACAGGTTTTACCATTCAGACTGTCATCATTGGCTTGCAGCATGTTCTCGGTGAAGTAGATCAAACCGTAGCCAGTTGCCTCAGGACGAACCAGTGAGCCGCCCCAGTTAATTGATTTGCCGGTCAGCACACCTTCGAAATGGCGTGTGAGACGTTTGTACTGGCCATACATATAGCCAATTTCACGTTTGCCAACGCCAATATCCCCGGCAGGAACATCAATTGTGGCGCCAATATGACGGTGCAGCTCGGTCATAAATGCCTGACAAAACCGCATGATTTCCTGATCGGAACGGTTTTTGGGATCAAAGTCTGCGCCA
>CANRLD010000081.1 GCA_947631375.1 uncultured Methylophaga sp.
TTTCGTCCTCAACCACGCTGTCATCGATCTTGCCTTCTTCATCCGGCACCGGTTCTTTCTGCATGACGATAGGCAGATTAATATGATCAGAATATTTGCGAATGACATTACGCAGACGCCAGCCATTTAAGAACTCGTCTTCACCTTCACGCAGGTGCAGCGTAATTTCGGTACCTCGGCCGGCCTTTTCAATCGTTTCAATATTGAACTCACCTTCACCTGCCGATTCCCATAACACGCCATGCTCTTTGGTGGTGCCTGCGCGACGGGTTTTTAAGGACACTTTATCGGCAACAATAAAGGCTGAATAAAAACCAACACCAAACTGGCCGATAAGCTGTGAATCCTTGGCCTCGTCACCAGTCAACTTGTCGAAAAATGCTTTGGTGCCACTACGGGCAATAGTGCCGATATTGTCGATAACTTCCTGACGGGTCATGCCAATACCGTTATCGGTAATGGTGATGGTGCGTGCATCTTTGTCAAATTCGACACGGATTTTCAGCTCGCCATCATCTTCGTATAGTGCATCATCGGATAGCGCTTCAAACCGCAATTTATCCGCCGCATCAGCCGCGTTGGAAATCAGTTCACGTAAAAAGATTTCCTTATTACTGTATAACGAATGAATCATCAGGTTGAGAAGTTGTTTTACTTCCGTCTGGAAACCCATTGTTTCCTTATGTGCATCAACGCCCATTTTTGTGTTGCCTCCATCTGGCTGTTTTAACGATAGTTCACAGATGGGGCTGCTCGGGGAAAAGTTCAAGTGTTAGCAGCTGGCTTAATGCTAAAATGATTAAATTACAATAATTTACATGCATTTCATCTTCAGTTAATCATTCTTGTGTTAGCCTGTTTTAGTCATGATGCCCGCCCAATTCAAATTACTTAACAAACGAAAAGGATAGACAGCATGCGTTACCTAACGTTGAGCATATTAATGGCTTTCAGCCTGACCGCTCATGCGAACAAGAACCCCCTGGATATTGAAAATCATTCCATTCTCGGCCATCAGGAAATCGTTACCTTGTTTCCCGGCAATATTACCTCGAGCGCACGAATTGATACCGGTGCAGCAACCAACTCCATGTTCGCAATCGATACCGAAGTCATCGAAGAAAGTGGCGAGAAACTGATACAGTTCACCTTTATCGATGATAAAAAAAATGAACACAGAATGACCCGCCCCCTGGTAGATACCGTCACGGTTACCCAGGCGAGCGGCGAACAAATCCGTTATGTGGTTGAGATGGGATTGTGCGTAGGTGATTATTACGAAAAAACCCGCTTCACCCTCGCAGATCGCAGCCGGATGAGCTTTCCCATTCTCGTTGGCCGGAATTTTCTGGAAAATTCATTATTGGTGAGTTCTGCCGAAAAAATGATTGCTTCCCCCGTATGTGAAGTGAACCTGACGCAGAAAGACAAGGATACGCTGCCGGTCATAACACTGCAGTAAGATTAGTCGGCTATAACGATAATGATTAACACTTCGCGTAATAATCTTTGCTGATATACCGTCGCCTATAGATGGTAAAGTATCAGCTTACATCAGGCTTTAAATAATCGAATGTCCAAACAGTCACTTAGAATTCTTACCTACAATCTGCATAAGGGCTTTAATGTCGGTAATCGGCACTTCATTCTGCCAGAAATGCGTGAAGCACTGCGGCAGGCCGATGCCGATATTATGCTGTTGCAGGAAATTCAGGGCGAACACTCCCGCCACCAGCAAAAACATGCACTTTGGCCAGATTGCCCGCATTGCGAATTTATCGCCGAAGATATGTGGCCACACTTTGCCTATGCCAAGAATGCTGTGTACAGCGTTGGTCATCACGGTAACGCCATTCTCAGCAAGTATGCTCTGCAAAGTTGGGAAAATATTAATGTTTCTCCCTACAGCTGGGCCAGCCGCAGCCTGTTGCATGGCGTGATTCATCTTCCGGAGACGCAGCATGAGCTGCACATTATCTGTCTGCACCTTGGCTTGACCGGCACTGAACGTAAACGCCAACTGCAAACCCTTTGCGACCGAATTGATGAACATGTCCCGCACAATGCACCGCTGGTTGTGGCCGGTGATTTTAATGACTGGAATGGCCAGGCCGAGAAACACTTCAGTGAGCGACTGAAATTGAAAGAAGCCTTTCGTACATTACATAAACGTCATGCACGTACCTGGCCCTCATGGATGCCTATTTTCAAAATGGATCGCATCTACTATCGTGAGCTGGACCCGGTGCTTTGTGAGCGGCCGCCCCAGTCTTCCTGGAGGTCACTATCGGATCATGCGCCGTTAATTGCAGCGTTTGAGTTTTAACGTTGATACTCGTCGGATAAGGGTTCCAGATCGTCTCAACTGCGAAGCATTGACAGCAGTTTTGTCAGATCCGTCGCAATCGCTGCATGGGCTTTATGCTCCATCTCGCGATACGCTGACAATATGGTTTGACCGAATGGGGTGACTTCAGCGCCGCCACCTCTTGCTCCTCCTTTGGCAGTGCTGACCAACGGCTTGGCAAAACTGACATTCATCGTATTAACCAGATCCCAGGCTCGTTTATAGGACATTCCCATCGCACGACCAGCGGCAGAAATAGAGCCATGGTTTGAGATGGCTTCAAGCAAGTCCGCCTTGCCCGGCCCCAGTGCCACAGCATCATCTGTGTGTAACCTGATTTTGATACTGATCGAATCCGTCATATTGTTTCCTGATGAGAGAACGTTTTTGTCCAGATAATAGCATCACTGCTTCCTGGCATCATTAAGCGCAAAATCGGTCAATATAAATAGCGGAAAATGGCGTGATTGCTAATGAAACACTTTCAGGACATTCTCTGGTTATACTGATAATGACTTTTTTCTATTACGGGGCAAATCCCGCGTTTTATCTTAAGGTTCAGTAATATCATGGCTCATGAACATCACCATCATCATGACATCACCAATTACAATCGAGCGTTTGTTATCGGTATCACGCTCAATATTATTTTCGTTGTTATTGAGGCCAGTTACGGTGTTCTGGCCGACTCAATGGCGCTATTAGCTGATGCCGGACACAACCTAAGCGATATAGCAAGCTTGCTATTGGCCTGGGGAGCCAGTGTTCTGGCTAAAAAAGCAGCCACAGAAAGGCGTACTTATGGCCTTCGCAAAGCCACTGTCATGGCATCACTTATCAGTGCCGTGCTGTTATTGATTGCCTTAGGCGGAATTGCCTGGGAATCCCTTAGTCGCGCTTTTACGCCACAGCCAGTGGAAGCCATGACTGTGATTGTAGTCGCAACGCTTGGAGTTATCGTCAACACAGCTACAGCGCTGTTGTTTTTCAAGGGACAAAAACATGATTTAAATATTCGCGGTGCTTTTTTGCATATGGCAGCAGACGCGGCAGTCTCCTTAGGCGTCGTCATTGCCGGGGTACTGATTATGATTTATGGCTGGTACTGGATTGATCCACTTATCAGCCTGCTGATTGTCGCCATTATTCTGATCAGCACCTGGCATTTACTACGTGAATCGTTGAACTATGCAATGGATGCGGTGCCGGAAAATATTGATCTCAATAAAATTGAACGCTATTTGTTAAGCCTTGAGCCGGTCACAGGACTCCATGATTTGCATGTTTGGCCTCTCAGCACCAATGAAACCGCGTTAACGGTACACCTGATAATAGAAGATGCCACGCTGGATAATGATTTTCTGTATCACATTCAGCAACAGCTGCACCACACCTTTGGTATTGCGCATACCACGATCCAACTGGAGTCGGCGTTAACCGCGACTAATTGCATGTTAATCGGACATCATCAGTGCAATTAACCCTTTTTTAAAATAACCTTATATTTCTTCCACTGACCGACAACGGTCTGGATCCATCACCATGATGTTGAACCGCTCTGCCAGCTGTGAACCGCTGGCAGCAGCTATTCAACATATAACGAAAGGGAGCAGTCCATGCAAACTCTGGCACTACTGCGGCCTATCCAAGCAATCTTGTTCAGCGTTGCCTTGTTGCTGCTGGGTAACGGTCTTCTCAACACCTTGCTTACTGTTCGTGGTGTGAGTGAAGGCTTTTCCAGTGCCACATTAGGTTTCATCATGTCCAGTAACTTTATTGGTTTTGTCTGTGGCACCTGGATCAGTGCCCCGCTAATAAACCGGATGGGACATATTCGTACCTTTGCCTTTTGTGCGTCACTCTGTGCGTCCGCAGCGCTATTGCATATTATCTTGATTGATGTATTTGCCTGGATAGTGCTGCGTTTTATCTATGGTCTTTCCTATGTCACGCTATTAACCGTGATTGAAAGCTGGTTAAACAGCCAGTCAGCTCCACATGAGCGAGGCAGGGTGTTCGCGCTTTACATGGTGGTGAGCCTGGCTGCACTCGCGATAGCACAACAAATGCTGAGACTGGCCAGCCCCGAAGGATATTTTTTATTTGCCTTTGTGTCGATCCTCATCTGCTGGGCGCTGCTGCCAATCACCATTACCAGACGGCCGCAGCCTGAAATTTCCGATCGTCCCAAAAGCAGTCTGAAAGCATTGGTTGGCTTTGCTCCGCTCGCCGTAAGTGCTGCCATATTTTCTGGCTTGATTGTGGGCGCTTTCTGGTCGATGACACCTATCTATGCAATGCGGCTGGGGTTCGACACTGCTGGCATTGCCTTAGTGATGAGTGCCGCTATATTAGGTGGCGCGGCATTACAGATCCCCATTGGCCGCTACTCTGATACGCATGATCGCCCCAAAGTCATGACCTGGGTACTGGTTATTGCAGCCATCATTGCCGTTATTATCCCGCTGGCACCGACACGCTCCATTCTCCTGGTTTTATATTTTCTCTGGGGTGGTCTGGCTTTTGCAGTTTATCCACTGGCAATCGCCATGCTGATTGATCAGTTAACGCCGGAAGAAATTGTTTCCGGGTCGTCTGATATGCTGGTTTTACATGGTATCGGTTACGCTTTTGCTCCAGTATTGGCCGGGGGATTAATGACCATGTTCGGCGGCTTCGCCTTGCAGCTTTACAGTGCTGCGGTATTGGCAACATTAGCGGCATTCTTTATTTATCGCCGGCGCCATATCACTGACCTAGTGGCTGGCAGGGCGGCTCATTTTGAACCCATGGTACAAACCAGTGAGCAGGCGCTAAGTATCGTCACCGAGGAAGTGCAGCCAGATTTATTTGATGAAAGCGAGACATATACTGACGTTACACAACAGGACGAACACCAGTAGATATGCAGTTGCCGGCAGAGAGCTCTTTCTGGAAAAGTCGTAAGAGAATGAAAGATATTTTTGCGTAACGTTGTTGCTTAGCACTTTTTTGTGGGCTATCTTCTGAACAAGGTGCACGGATGCTGCATCTTGATCTTGACCCTTTACTTTATCAACAGGAAAACGCGATGACGATAGCATTAACCCCTTTGATTTCATTAATCGCCGGCATTCTGATTTTAGTCGTTCCCAGACTGCTGAATTTTATCGTCGCCATTTATCTGATCATTATTGGCCTGGTCGGATTATTCGGTGGCAGCCTGAACATCACCCCGTAACCACTAAGGACAAGACGACAACATGGTGAGGCAATTGCCTCATCATGACTACACAACTTATCAATCAGCCTGATCCTTTAATGCTATATGGTGATTTTCAGCCAGTGCGACCAGCTGTTGTAGCGGATCGGCAAGCGCTTTAAGCGCTTCAGCTATCTCAGCGTCCTGATAACCAAGCTGTTTCAGTAAGTCAGCCTGCGTTTGTAATAATTGCTGAATCGTCGCAATTTCTTCGAGCCGATGCATCACTGCTATATGGCGCGTTTCCTCAATTTGCTGGCGCTTGTCCAGGCGCTGTTTATAGGAAATATCTTTCCAGACATCACGTAATTGCTGAATAATTTTATCCACGCCCAGCAAGTTAACATCGCCCGGCGAATGGATTTCGATGGACGCCACCTTCAGACGATCCGGTGCGCGTACTGCTGAACGTGAGCCGGCAAGCGCTTGTTTCACATTACGTTTACGCCCCTGCGCATCCATTATTTCCAGCACATACAAACGGTTATACAGAATATTCAGCTGGTGAAAAAACCGCTGAAAGGCCTCTACGGTCCAGTCTTCGCTGGTGCGAAAGCCAATTAACGCACATTGTCAGACACCATTGACCTCCCTGTAGTTAATTACTCTGGTATTCAGTTTGTGCGCGTTTACACACTCAATCGTCGTGACGGCTGACGATTTCCCCTTCGATCACATTACCGTCATGATGAGCCTGTCGGCCTTGTTGTTGATACTGTTCACTGGCTTTTCGCATTTGCTTGCGCGCCCGGTACAACATGATGGGAACCAAAATCCAGCTCGCCAGCATCACCACGACCAGCACACCAAGGCTCAGCATTATCATAATCCCGAGCGCCACCCAAGCGAATACCCGTTGTAGTAGACCAGCTGATTGCACTTGCCTAAATTGTTGTTGCCAAGCGTGAGCTTGTTGTCGAAAATTGCTTGTACGAAACATAAAACCTCATCTTCAGGCACCGTTACAGTGCCTATTGAACCTGTATGCCAAGTAGGAAGAGTTGTCGATGACGATAACGCTGGTCAACAATCTCATAGTGTTAATTACAAAGTAAGAAAGTAATTCATACTGATAAGTTTCAGGTCATTGCATATTCTGCGAACATGCATCGGCAACACATTCAACCAACGCACGGTAAATCCAACGACGCTTACGAGTTTCATTATCGCAAGCCAAGCTAAATTGAGACTGAATACCTGTTTTCTGTATTAATCCGCCAATTGAGGTTCAGGCAACAGTGGCGGGGTGCTATCCATAAAGGTCAAATAACTGTACCAAATCTGATGAGTACGTAACCGGGTCATACGAATACTGCAATTTAAGGTCATTACCCCTCGAATACTGCCATCGCGCCAGACCCTGTTGATCGAGTCACACTGCTGCTGCCGGTAATCGAGCCAGCGCAATTGCGCTTCGTCTATCGCTTCAACAACGACGTCATCATCCAGATGGCGCGCCCGGGCCTCCGCAAGATAGTGATGTAACACGACTTCCTGCTGTTCCAGTTGCTCCGCCAGACATTGATTCAATTCAAAGGTGGTCTTCGCCTGCGGACACGCATTCGCCAATGCCAATCCCGACCAGCAGAACAATAAAACACCAATAGTTCGCAAGTTATTCCGCCCCCATAGATGAGCAATCACTGACGTTATAGTTGCTTAACACCCAACTCAATCTCCTGCTACTTCAACAGCGTGTTATTTTTGCTGTAACAGATAATTATCGTAATCAACTGCTCGCGGCGGCAACTTCCCTTTCCCTTATCCGCACTTTGCCAATACTGCGTTTATCCAGTGACAAAATTTCGAAATGCAGATCATCCGTTTCCACTGACTCACCTTCTTGCGGCAAGTGGCCAATTTGCGTGAGGATATAGCCCGCCAAAGTGGAGTACCGGTTGGTATCATCTACCAGATCAAGTCCGATTGTACCGCTCAATTGCCGGATGTCGATGAAGCCATCCGCAAGCCAGGAACCATCTTCATGCCGTTCCAATATTGCCGCTTCCTCATACATGTCCGGGAATTCACCAGCAATCGCTTCAAGCACGTCAGTGGGCGTCGCGATACCTTCAAGTGCACCATGTTCATCGACAATCATCACCATCTGTACCGGCGAATGTCTCAGCTGCTCCATCACTTTCAACACATTTGTTGTCTCATGAACGATAGCTGGCTGACGAACAACATGGGTCCAGTCAATATTCTCACCCTCTATCAGCGTGTTAAGAAGTTCCTTGATAACAGCG
>CANRLD010000082.1 GCA_947631375.1 uncultured Methylophaga sp.
AGTCGACAACACCGGAGAGGCGATACTTTGTAACGGGGTGCGCCAGCTGCGGTGTAACTCCGATAAATAAATGGCTTTTATTGCATACCAGTTCATCTTGTTTCCTCCAGCAGACTGACAAAAATCTGCTCTAACGAACGTTGCTTGGTTTGCATATCGCGCAGTGCTATCCCGGAACGATGAATAGCCGCCAAGACTTCCGTCACATGATTTTCCGATTGATTATCGTCGTAATCATAGGTCAAGGTTTGCCCGTCCTCCGCGAGCTGCAAGGCAAACCCGTCCAGCTCATCGGGTAAACAGCTAATCGCCGATTGAAGCTGCAAAATAAGCTGCTTACGACCCAGCTTTTGCATCAGATCCCGCTTGTTATCTATCAGCAAAATCTCGCCATGATTGATAATGCCAACCCGATCAGCGATTTCCTCAGCTTCATCAATGTAATGCGTCGTCAGAATAATGGTGACGCCTTTCTGGCGTAGCTTTTCTATCAGCCGCCACATATCCCGACGCAGCTCCACATCAACCCCAGCGGTCGGTTCATCGAGAAACAATACTTCCGGCTCATGCGCCAACGCCTTGGCGATCAACACGCGGCGTTTCATCCCACCCGATAGCGACTGAATTTTCTCATCGCGTTTGTTCCACAGTGACAAGGCTCGCAGAATATCTTCCAGATGTGCATCATCGCGTGGCTTACCAAAGACGCCGCGGCTAAACACCATGGTGTTCCACACCGTTTCAAAAATATCTATCGCTAATTCCTGGGGCACCAAACCAATTTGTTTACGTGCCTGTCGATATTGTGTAACCACATCATGACCGCCGACCAGCACTTCGCCTTCCCCGACGTTAACCAAGCCACAAATAATGCTGATAAGCGTCGTTTTACCTGCACCATTGGGGCCCAACAGGGCAAATATTTCACCGCGTCTGATTTGCAGATTGACCTGATTTAACGCCTGAAATCCAGAGGGATAGCGTTTACTGAGATTGCGCACATCAATGATGTGATTATCTATCACTTGCGTTTCCTTCACTACGATGTCTGAGGGCTGAGTTCGTTCGGGCTGATCACTGCAACTGGCTGTTCGGCCTTGCGCCTTCTTTACATGCAATTAATTCATAGCCCATAGCATTCTCGTTATTTACAAGATCGGCAACCGGTTGAAAACCGGCTTGCTTCGCGGCATCCAAATCAGCTTCGGCTATTGTATGAACCAGAATCGCTGGCGTTCCCATCCCGCACGCCGCCGGATAAGCGACGCCGGTTCTTTGCCCGCAATGTGTTTCCATGACCTCGATATCAGCGATGGATAACCTAGCAGCGCTTTCGGCAGGCTGGATACCGCTGGTTTCACACTGCAGGGCATTGCGACTTTCATAAACCATCACGGTTTTAGTTGCCAACCCCCTGGCATGACAACCAGCCAGTAACGCTAATGCCAGCAGGGAAAGTAAATTGATTTTCATGGTCGAGCCCTGATTGAATTTAAAATGGGATGAATCGCTTGAGTATCGAGAGAGTATAACGACCGAAATTCTCACCCGTTATACACACCGCTTACAGCGCTTTTCATAATTCACGGCGCGCTGTCGCTCCAGCACCCGTTGTGAATCAGCCGCATTGTAAACTCGCCGGCAAGCATCTTGTCTTTTTCACTTGTTGCCATAGATCCGCCCGGTAACAAACAGAGACCAGCAGAATACGTTTATCCGTTTTGCGGATCCCACAAATACATACTCGACTGCTTATGCAGAATGTTGAGCTGATACGCCTTGTCGCAGGCGGAGCCGGCGAAACCATAACAAACATGCAGCGGTAACAAATGCTCTTCTCTTGGGTGACAGTAACGCGCTGAAGGGGCTGCTTGCCAATCAACCAGCCGTTGTTCCCGCTGTTTTTCTGTTAATGCCTGATCACAACAAGTATCCCGCAACCAACGGTCGAAATCAGCATTCATTGCGGTTGTTTCAGCAGTCTCCTGACTAAAAAAGGCCTGCATATTGTGAAATGAGAACCCCGAACCAATCAGTAATACGGAGTCGTCTGCCACACTTTGCAAGGCTTGTCCTATCTTGATGTGCGTGGCGGGATCCAGAGTTTTGACCAGGGATAACTGGACACAAGGTATATCTGCTTGTGGGTACATGATCTTTAACGGGATAAACAGCCCGTGATCAAACCCTCTGTTTTCATCAAGCTTTACCTCAATATCAGCCTCGCGCAAGGCATCAGCCATCGCATTTGCCAGATCCGGGTTACCGGGACAAGGGTATTTAATCTGATAGGATTCCTCTGGAAAGCCGTAATAATCATAGATCAGCTCTGGCTGTGCGCCCGCAGTAATCGTCGGCAAACGCTCTTCCCAATGGGCACTTACGACAATAATTGCTTTTGGCTGCTCGATTGTCGCGGCAATTTCCTGTAAACAGGCCACCATCTCTGCATGCGACGGATCACCAAGAAGCGGCATCGGACCGCCGCCGTGAGACAAATATAACGCTCGACGCTGATTGTTCATTACATCTTCCTTTCTGAAAGCAGAGCCGGTCATTATCGCAACAGCGACTGCACCGACCAACTTATCAAAACCTGGACAGAGAAACCGGCAATTAACGTGGCGGCAGCATTTTCAGCAGGGTACGGTCTTTCAGCTTCCAGTGGTGGTAAAACGCCGCAGTCGCATGACCAAGGATTAGCAACCACACCAGATACGCACCGCCATTTTTGTGAATAAAATCCATCGGCACTTCAAACTGCTCGAAGGTCAATCCCATGCCATCAACAATCACAGACTGAAACAGCCAGGTATCAGCAATTTTTGGAATATCAAATAAAAAGAAAAACTCAGTGGCAACACCGGTACCAAGATATCCCGTCACCGGCATCACAATCAGCACCGCGTAGAGCAACAGATGACCATAATGTGCTGCCTTATGTGCCAAAGCCGATCCGGGTTCATCTTCGGGTTGCCTATTGGTAAGCCGCCAATACACGCGCAACACCACTAACACAGCAATACTGACACCAAAGGACAAATGCAGTTGCAGCGCTGTCCAGTTTTCGGCTGTTTTAGGTTCGGTAAACCAGTGACGGTAATACACCGCCATATACGCCAGTAAAAAAAGTAACGCCGTCAGCCAATGTATCACCCGGGCCACCGAGCCATAATGTGTTGCTGAATTTCTTATCATCTCTTACACCCTGCCAAGTAAAGCTCACCTGCTGTTACAAACGATATCCATGCACTAGCGGGTTTATGGTTCACTAACGCCGGTAACCGACTGAATGACCGGATCATCCATCTGCCAGCCACCACCAATAACAGCGGCTAACTGTATGGTAGCAGCCAGTCGCTCCGCATGGAGATCAACCGCTATCCGCCTGGCGTTAAGCGTAATATTTTGCGCTGTCGCCACTTCAAGATAGGACACCAGCCCCGCTCGATAACGGTTAGTGATGACCTGTTCATTCTCTTGCGCCAGTTGAATCAGCGCTGCTTGCTGCTCGGCTTTTTCAGCCAGGATCTGCAACGTCGCTAACGCGTCTTCCAGTTCTCGCAGACCATCGATAACCGTCTGCCGATAAAAGGCAACCTGTTCGTCATAGCGGGCAATGGCGATATCTCTATCAGCAATACGCTGCCCACCATCAAACAGTGTTTGCGCCAGTGTCGGCCCAACTGACCAGACGCGCAGCGGCGCATTAAACAACTGACTGACACTGTCACCCTGCAGACCGCCCCACAAGTTCAAGGTCAAATCTGGCAGCCACGCTGTCTCGGCAACCCCGATCCGCGCATTCGCTGCAGCGACCAGACGTTCCGCTGTCACCACATCCGGACGACGCGCAATCAATACTGACGATAAGGTTTGGGGTAGCACAGGTACTGCTGGTAACGGCTGCTCTTCTGCCAGCTGCAATTGCACCGGTGCCGCGCCTAGCAAGGCTACCAGTGCGTTTTCCTCCAGCGCTCGCCTGTTCTGCAGATCATACATATCGGTGCGTAAGGATTGCCGCTGGGTTTCCGCCTGAATGACATCGGCACGAGAAACAATGCCGGCTTCATATTGATTACGGGTCAAGGTGGTAGAGCGATCATAGGTTTCCATCGTTTCACGAAGAATCGTTTGCTGACGATCCAGCGCTCGCAGATTGATATAGGCATTGGCCACCGCGACCTGAATAGCTAACCGTGCAGCAGCAAGATCCGCTGCCGAAGCCTGCAGGTTGGCATGATCAGCTTCCACTGCACGACGTACCTTGCCCCATAGATCCGGCAGCCAGGTAACCTGCAGCCGCGCATCGTACACATCTGCCGTTGCCCGTTCACTACTACCACTACGACTGCCACCAACCGTCGCATCCACCGTCGGACTCGAACCACTGCGAGACAAGCGCCACTGCGCTTCGGCAAGACGATAACGCGCTTCGGATTGAGCCAGAGTCTGATTGGCTCGCCCAGCCTGTTCCACCAGCTCGTTCAGTACAGCATCATCAAAAGACAACCACCACTGGCCACTGGCCATCCAGCTCTGTTCCGGCATTGACTGCCAGCCCTGTTGATAACGAATTTCCGTCGTTTCTATCGTCTCGGGCCGCACATAGTCAGGTCCGACAGTGCAGGCACCCAGACCAACGGTCAGCACAACAACAAACAGCAGCGACACTCTTTTCATCAAGACAAGCTCCGGGCTTCCACTGAGGTTTCCGGCTTACGCAACACCCGCTGACGCAGGCGTTCCAGATACAAGTAAATAACCGGTGTGGTATATAACGTTAATAACTGGCTGACGGCCAGGCCTCCTATAATGGCAATCCCTAATGGGCGGCGCATTTCAGCGCCATCGCCAAAGCCGAGCACCAAGGGCAACGCACCAAAAAGCCCCGCCAGATTGGTCATCAGAATCGGTCGCAGCCGCAGCAGCGCAGCGCGATAAATGGCTTCACGAGGTGCCACTCCGTCACGGCGCTGTGCTTCCAGCGCAAAGTCAATCATCATGATGGCATTCTTCATCACAATCCCTATCAGCAGAAACAACCCCAGCAATGCGATCAAACTAAAATAAATACCGCTGAGTTTTAATGCCAGCAACGCACCTATTCCGGCAGATGGCAGGGTTGATAGGATAGTCAGCGGATGCACAGTACTTTCGTACAGCACACCAAGTACCAGATAAACTGCCAAGATGACCCACAACAGCAGCCAGGGTTGATTCAGGTCAACACTGAAATCAGGCCGCCCGGCTGATGCCGGAACGGTATGCACAGAACTGGGCAGCATCACTTCTGCCAGCATCCGGTCAATAGCCTGATCGGCTTCATAGGTTGTTACGCCCGGTGCCAGGGCGTAACCGATACCCTGGGATGCAAACTGGCCATCGTGCCGCACCCGATCATCGGCCATACCATACCCCCAGCTGGCAAACGTCGACAATGGAACTCGGCTACCATCTGCGGTAAGTACTTCCAGCTGACCTAATACTTCAGGCTCCTCGGTATAACGTGGCTCCAGCTCCATCACCACCCGATACTGATTAAGCTCATCGTACAGTGTGGCCACCTGACGCTGGGAGAAGGAGTTGTTGAGTAATGAAGCCACCATCGCCATATCGACACCGTGACGACGGGCTGCCTCACGGTCAATGTCGAGCACGATCTGCCGCGTCCCTTCACCGCTAACCGTATCCACATCCGCCAGCTCCGGCATATCCTGCATGGCATGTGATACCCGTTCTGCCCAGATTCTCAGATCCGACAGGGAATCAGAGCGCAGCACGACCTCATGTTCATTCTGGCGAAAAGGTGAACTCAACTGCAGATCCTGATCCACAAACAACATCATCATTGCGCCCGGTATTGCTGGCGTCCCAGCTCTAAGACGCTCCACAACTTCCTGAGCGGAAACACCACGCTCGGCCAGCGGCTTAAGATTAATCGATAACGCCGCATTGGTAAGGCCACCACTGCCGCCACTGGTTCCAGTGAGATGCGCCACCGCCGGATCTTGCAGAATATATTCGCGATATGCATCAATCTTCGGCTGCATCACATGGAAGGAAAAACCGTTATCACCGCGCACAAACCCACGTATTTGGCCGGTATCCTGCTGCGGCAAGGTTTCTTTCGGCAAAGTTGTGTAGAGATAAGCGCTGCTGACAATCACAGCCACCAGGATCAACAACACCAGCACCCCGTAACGTAGCGACCAGTCTAGTGTTTTTCCATAGCCATCCTGCAGCGACGCAAACAGCGATTCACTGTAACGGGCTACCCGGCTTGGTGCCTGCTCTGCATTGCTTTTCAGCCATAGCGCACAAAGACTGGGAGTCAGCGTCAACGACAGTAATAGCGAAATCAGCATGGCGGCAGCCAGAGTGATGGAAAACTCCCGGAAAAGTCTTTCCACCACGCCCCCCATAAACAGAATGGAGACAAACACCACCACCAGCGCAACATTCATGGCAAGCAAGGTAAATCCCACTTCTCCTGCGCCTTTTATCGCTGCCTTATAAGGTGACAAACCATTTTCGATATGGCGTTGGACATTTTCCAGCACAACAATAGCATCATCCACCACCAGTCCTGCGGCAACAATCAACGCCATCAGTGAAAGATTGTTCAAGGAAAAGCCGTAGAAGTACATCACCACAAAACTACCGACCAGCGACACCGGCAAGGCGACCGATGGAATCAGCGCGGTACGGGCACGCCCCAAAAACAGCCAGACAACCAATACCACCAGGATCGAGGCAAGGACCAGGGTGAATTGTGCTTCATTGAGCGTGGCACGAATTACCGGCGAACGATCCATCACCACCGACAGGTCACTATCTGCCGGCATCAATAACTGCAGTTGGGGAAGCTGATCACGAATGGCATCAATTGTCCGGACGATATTGGCACCGCTTTGCCGGTTGATCATCACGATAACCGCCGGATTATGGTTATGAAACCCACTGGTATAACGATTTTCAACCGAATCGGTCACCGTAGCGACATCGCCTAGTCGTACCACAGCACCTTCCTGGTGGCGAATTATCAGGTCACGATATTGTTCGGCAGTGCGTAACGAATCACTGATCCGCAGTCGCCAGCGGTGTTCATCATCTTCGATATACCCCAAAGGATAAAGGGAATCGCTCTGGCCAATCGCATTGCGCACTTCGTCCAATGCAATACCGCTATGCAGCAATGCGCCAGGATCGAGTTGCACGCGCACTGCCGGTAATGCCGCACCGGTAACGCTCACTTCCCCGACGCCTGAAATCTGGGCAATTTTCTGCGCCAGCACTGTAGATGCAGCGTCATATAAGTCACTGGGGGCAAGATTTGGCGAACTGAGCGCCAGCGCCATAATTGGCGCCTGGGAAGGATTGATTTTGCGATATTGCGGATTGTCGGGCATCCCGGAAGGCAGCTCACCACGCACTGAATTTATCGCCGCCTGAACTTCCCGTGCCGCCTCATCAATATTGCGCCCCAGTTCAAATTGCAGCATAACCTGGGTAGATCCCTGATTGCTGCTCGAGGTGATGGCAACCACACCTGAAATACTACCCAGCGCCCGCTCCAGCGGCGTAGCAACCG
>CANRLD010000083.1 GCA_947631375.1 uncultured Methylophaga sp.
CACGCAGCAGGGGGGAAGGCGAGGTTCATCTCAACCGTGATGAAGCTAGCTTGAACTTACGTCAAATGCTTTATGATGGCAGCCTGACTAAAAATGAAGTTGAACGTCAGACCGCCAGAACAGACTCACGATCTCACTCAGTTTACAGCGTTGCTGAAAATACCGCCCTGCAGGCAGTGGAAGCCTATTTGAATGTGCTGCGTCGTCAGGAACTGGTAGCACTGGCGCAAACCAATCTTGAATCACATCAGCGGACTCATGACCAGATCACATTGCGTAGCGAACAGGGTGTCGGCAGACGAGCGGATATGGAACAAAGTCTGGGCCGGTTAGCGTTGGCTGAAACCAATTTGATGGCGGAACAAAGTAATCTTCGTGATGCCGAAACCAATTATCTGCGCGTGGTTGGTGCTGCGCCAGCGTCATTGACCGATCCGGTATCGCCCGAGCCTTCCCTGCCAATGAATATTGATCATGCGATTGATATGGCAATTCAACATCACCCGACCTTACGTACTGCGCAAGCGGATCTGGCTTCGGCAAATGCGCAACATGACGTAACGCGCGCTGCCTTTTTGCCTCGGGTAGATTTTGAATTAGGTACCCGTGCTGATCATGATATTGATGGCGTACGAGGTTCTGATAAAGACATTACGGCAATGTTTCGTTTGCGCTATAACTTGCTCAATGGCGGACGTGATAAAGCACGCCGCGAAGAAACGGCTTTTTTAATTAATCAGGCAGCTGAAATTCGCAATAATACCCGGCGAGAAGTGGAACAAAGTGTTCGTTTGTCATGGAATGCGCTTGAGACAGTGCGCAGACAAATGTCCTATTTTGAGCAATATGCTGAATCTGCAGAAAAAACGCGTGATGCATATCAGCAGCAGTTTAATATTGGTCAGCGGACGTTGCTGGACTTACTTGATTCGGAAAATGAATTATTCCGCTCCAGAATTTCGTTAACAAATGCACAGTATGATGAACTTTTCACGATGTACAGGGTACTTAACAGTACCGGTATGCTGCTGGAGAGTTTGGACATCATTGCACCTGCTGCTGCCACAACAGTGGCTGACAGTCGAAACTAGTTTTTATTACATACCCAAGTATTGAGAAGCCATACCAGACGGTATGGCTTTTTTATAGACGTTGCGCCGGTAATAGCAGCAACTTTTCAGCAATTAAATCTATCATGCTATTATGTCGTGCTTAATTTGTAGGATTAATCTAAGAATTTCATGAGTAAGCAATCATCTTTTTCCTTTGAAGAACTTTTGCAGTGCGGCCACGGAGAAATGTTTGGCCCGGGTAATGCCCAGCTGCCCGTCCCTAATATGCTGATGATGGATCGAATCACTCATATTGCCAACACCGGTGGTGCCTATGGAAAGGGTGAAATCATTGCTGAACTGGATATTCATCCGGACTTATGGTTTTTCGACTGCCATTTCCCGGGCGACCCGGTGATGCCAGGCTGTCTTGGTCTGGATGCCATGTGGCAACTACTGGGCTTTTTCTTGGCGTGGGATGGTAATCCAGGTAGAGGACGCGCGTTGGGCTCTGGTGAAGTAAAATTTACTGGGCAAGTGCTCCCAACTGCCAAAAAAGTGACTTACCGTATTGATTTGAAGCGAGTAATTTCACGCAAGCTGGTATTAGCCATTGCCGATGGTACGGTATCAGTAGATGATCGGGATATCTACTTTGCCAAAGATTTACGAGTTGGTCTGTTTACATCAACTGACAACTTTTAGGACATGACAATGAGACGTGTAGTTGTTACTGGTATGGGGATCACCTCTTGTTTAGGTCTGGATCTCGCCGCCGTTACTGAATCACTTCGCACCGGTCGTTCTGGTATTCGTTTCAAACAGCAGTATGCGGATATGGGGTTTCGTAGCCATGTGGCAGGCTTCTTCGATATTGACTTTAAAGAGTTTATAGACCGCAAAGTCTTACGCTTTATGGGAGATGCCGCTGCTTATGCGTATATCGCAATGAAGCAGGCGATTGAAGATGCCGGTCTGGCCGACAGTGATATCTCAAATCCGAAAACTGGCTTGATTATGGGTTCAGGTGGCGCATCATCATCCAGTCAGGTAGAAGCTGCTGATATTTTACGCGAAAAAGGCCTAAAACGTGTTGGCCCTTATCGGGTGACTCAGGTAATGGGAAGCACGACATCTGCTTGTTTGGCCACACCATTTAAAATCAAAGGTGTTAACTATTCGATGTCTTCTGCCTGTGCAACCAGCGCACACTGTATTGGCAGCGCTATGGAACAAATACAATTAGGCAAACAGGATATTGTGTTTGCAGGTGGTGCTGAAGAAGAGCACTGGACCATGAGTTCGTTATTTGATGCAATGGGTGCTTTGTCGACCAAATATAACGACACGCCGGAAAAAGCCTCGCGTGCTTATGATGCGGATCGCGATGGTTTTGTGATTGCCGGTGGTGGCGGTGTATTGGTGCTGGAAGAGTACGAGCATGCTAAAGCCCGTGGCGCTAAGATCTATGCTGAATTAACAGGATATGCCGCTACTTCGGATGGTTATGACATGGTGGCACCTTCCGGTGAAGGCGCACAACGTTGTATGCAATTAGCAATGTCTACAATGCGTAACGATAAAGTGGACTATATCAACGCGCATGGTACCAGCACACCGGTTGGTGATTTGGCGGAGTTAGGCGCAATTAAACAGGCATTTATCGATAAGCAAATCCCGCTAGTCGGATCGACAAAATCGCTATCTGGCCATTCCTTGGGTGCGGCGGGTGTTCAGGAAGCTATTTATAGCTTATTGATGCTCAAGAATGATTTTGTAGCTGCATCGGCTAATATTGAAAACCTGGATGAACAAGCGCAAGGCATGCCGATTGTGCTAGAACGTAAGGACAATGCTGCGCTCCAAGCTGTTATGTCCAATAGTTTTGGTTTTGGCGGCACTAATGCCTGCCTGGTTTTCGAAAAAATATAATCTGATAAAGCCGCCCACAAGTTAGTTTTGTGGGTGGCTCCCGGTTACGTTAAGTCTGCATCGGTCACCGCGCCGCGCTTACCTGCCAAGGCCTCCTGCATTAAACTCACCAATTGTTGCTTTTTGTCCGCATCGTCCAAATGTTTTGAACTGAAAGTGATGCCGAACCGATCAGCATATTGCTTGACTAAAACGAGTAAAATTGCTTCATCCACAGTAACGTTCTCCGATTTTATCAATCCATCATTATAACGTGTTAACGTAGCCTATTATGAGATTACACTTTCAATCAGTCGGTGAAGGAAAGCCACTGGTTATTCTGCATGGTTTGTTTGGCTCTGCAGATAACTGGAGGCATATTGCATCAGCACTTTCAGCAAAACGACGCGTTATCAGTGTTGATTTACGCAATCATGGTCGCTCGTTCCATCATGCTCGGCAGACGTATCCATTAATGGCCGAAGATCTGGTTAATTTGTTGGACGAACTGGAGTTGGGAAGTGTTGACTTACTTGGGCATTCTCTCGGCGGAAAAGTGGCAATGCAATTCGCTCAGAGTTTTACTGAGCGTTTAGATAAGTTGATTGTCGTGGATATGGCGCCACGCCAATACACTGATGAACATAGCCACATTTTTAAAGCGCTAATGGCGCTTGAGCTGGGGAGTTTCACCTCTAGGACACAAATCAATGACGCTTTGTCATCCACCGTTCCAGATCCTGCTGTGCGCCAATTTCTTTTATTGAATTTGCAAAAAGAACACGACGGTTTCCGTTGGCGTATCAACTTACAAGTTTTATTTTGCAGTTATCCCGGTCTGTTGCAGCAGGTTGTTCCTGATGATCCTGTTGAGATACCAGCCCTGTTTATCAGTGGTGCAGATTCAAGTTATGTGACAGAAGCAGATTGGCAGCAAATTTTGCAGTTTTTTCCACAAGCCCGGCAAGTGGTGATTGACGGAGCTGGGCATTGGGTACACGCCGATCAGCCGGATGTTTTTTTGCAGCAGTTAGACAGGTTTCTTGCAGATGCTTAAAGCCGAAGTATTAAAACAACTGATTGATTTTCGCCGTGAACGTGACTGGGAGCAATTTCATCATCCAAAGGATCTGGCAATCTCATTATCGATTGAAGCTGCCGAGCTGCTGGAGTGGTTTCAATGGCGAAGCAATGCTGAAATCAAACAGATGTTGTTAAGTGATAAACGCGAAGCACTGGAAGATGAAATTGCTGATGTGGCGGTTTATCTCAGTTATCTTTGTCATGATTTGGAAATTGACCTTGAACAGGCTGTGCAACGGAAAATGCAGAAAAATATCGCTAAGTACCCCGTCGATAAAGTAAAAGGCAGAGCGGATAAATATAATGAATATTCATAAAACAACAGCAAAGTGCTAGCATCAGCTGCTTTAGATTTCGAGCCGGTTTTTCCATGAGTGCCATTGTATTATTGATTCAATCTGCAGATAAAAAAGGTTTGCTGGCCGGTATTACTGGATTCTTCGCCGAGCGCGACTACAATATTCTGCATTGCCAGCAATACACTGATACCGAGCATGGCTGCTATTTCATGCGCTTGAAAGTGGAAGATCACGGCCAAATAGCGCCCCAGCTTCTACAACAACAGTTTCAGACGCTAGCAGAAACAATGCAACTGAGCTGGTCGATGCATTATTCCAATGTACCTTATCGTGTTGCTTTACTAGTGACCAAAGCATCGCATTGCCCCTATGATCTGCTATTACGAGAATTGGAGGGCGAGTTGAAGTGTCAGATTTCATTGATTATCGGCAATCACGCTGATCTGGAAAACATGGCGCAGCAATTCAAGAAGCCCTTTTACCATCTACCCATTACAGCTGAGACAAAACCACAGCAAGAGACACAAATAAAAAACCTGCTAAATGAATATCAGATTGATCTGGTCGTAATGGCGCGCTACATGCAGGTTTTATCAGAGCAATTTGTCGAGGAATATGCTGGACGAGTGATTAATATCCATCATGGTTTTTTGCCCGCTTTTCAGGGAGCAAGACCGTACCACCAGGCGTATGAGCGTGGTGTCAAATTGATTGGGGCAACGGCACATTACGCGACAGCTGAATTGGATGAAGGTCCTATTATCGAACAGGATGTTGAGCGGGTGCGTCATGACAACAGTCCCGAAGAGCTGGTAATGATTGGTAAAGACATTGAACGACTGGTACTGGCTCGTGCCGTCAAAGCCCATATTGAACACCGAATTATTGTCAGTGGTCGCCGTACGATCGTTTTCGCTGAAGGTGCTTGAGCGCGTTTGGCTGATTTTTTATAAACAGAGTTAAGAGAGAAAATATGACACAAGCATCATCTTCGATAGGTTCATTTCATCCACCGCAACGTATCTTGATGGGGCCAGGTCCTTCAGATGTGGATCCGCGTATTTTACAGGCCATGTCGCGGCCAACGATTGGGCATTTGGATCCCAACTTCATTCGTATGATGGATGAAATGAAAACGCTGTTGCAGTATGCCTTTCAGACTAAAAATGCACTGACGATGCCAGTTTCTGCCCCGGGCTCGGCGGGTATGGAAACGTGTTTTGCCAATCTGCTGGAGCCGGGTGATACGGCAATTATTTGCCAGAATGGGGTATTCGGCGGACGGATGAAAGAGAATGTTGAACGCTGTGGTGCAACCGCCATTATGGTGGAAGATGAGTGGGGCAAACCAGTCGATATTAATAAGCTGGAAGCCGCATTAAAAGCGAATCCGCAAGTAAAGGTCGTGGCGTTTGTGCATGCTGAAACCTCAACCGGTGCACAGTCTGATGCCAAAGCCATAGCCAAATTGGCGCAGCAGTATGACTGTCTGACCATCATGGATACGGTGACCTCACTGGGCGGCACACCTATTTTGATGGATGAGTGGGGTATTGATGCGATTTACTCTGGTAGCCAGAAATGTCTTTCTTGCACCCCGGGTTTATCGCCAGTCAGTTTTAGTGAAAAAGCGGCCAATGTCGTGCGTAACCGAAAAACCAAAGTGCAATCCTGGTTTTTGGATTTAAATCTGGTGATGGGGTATTGGGGCGAGGGTGCAAAACGTGCTTATCACCATACTGCGCCAATTAATGCGTTGTACGCGTTGCATGAGGCGTTGGTATTGCTACAAGAAGAAGGCCTGGAAAATGCCTGGAATCGTCACCGCCTGCATCACAATGCGTTTAAAGCCGGCATAGAAGCGATGGGGCTGAAATTTATCGTCGATGAAGCATACCGCTTGCCTCAGTTGAACTCAGTCACCATTCCTGAAGGGATTGATGATGTTGCAGTGCGCAACCGTTTATTAGCAGACTACAGTCTGGAAATTGGCGCCGGCTTAGGTGTCATGGCCGGTAAAATCTGGCGGATCGGTTTGATGGGCTATGCGGCCAACAAGAAAAATGTGCTGTTATGCCTGGGTGCGCTTGACGCCGTATTAAGTGATATGGGCGCAGATATTAACTCGGGTGTTGCCGTATCAGCTGCCAACAAGGTTTATAACAATTAGAGATTGGCCGTACTGAATAACCATAGAGACACAAAGGACACAGAGGTTTTTAATAGAAGTATCCAGTGGATTATGAAACTGATTTAATCAACTGATGCTCAATCTTTGATGTTAAGACATTACATTTATTATTTACTCCGTGTCCTTTGTGCCTCTGTGGTTTAAAAAAGCAAGGACACAACAATGAATTCATCTCCGATAATCATGATAACCGGCGCTACAGCCGGGTTTGGTGAAGCCTGTGCCAGAACGTTTGCCAAAGCCGGTTGGCGTTTGATTCTTACCGGGCGCCGAATGGAGCGTTTGCAAAGCTTGCAGGCGGAACTTGGTGGCGCCAGACAAACCTGTATCAGTTGTTTTGATATCAGTGATCGGCAAGCCACAGAGCAGGCACTTTCTGCGATTCCAGCAGAGTTTCAGGATATTGACGTGTTGGTGAACAATGCCGGGCTGGCCTTGGGATTGGAACCAGCTTATGCGGCTGATCCAGATGATTGGGAACGTATGGTTGATACCAATATCAAAGGGTTGATGCGCTGCACCAGACTGGTGCTACCGGGGATGAAGCAGCGTGATAGGGGGTACGTGATTAATATTGGTTCGGTCGCTGGAAACTGGCCTTATCCGGGCGGCAATGTGTACTGCGCCAGCAAAGCCTTTGTCAGACAGTTTTCATTAGCCTTGCGTGCGGACTTGTTGGGAACGCAAATCCGGGTGACCAATATTGAACCGGGAAATGCTGAAACTGAATTCTCCATGGTGCGTTTTAAAGCCAATCAGCAACGCGCCGCCAACGTTTATGAAAATACTGTCGCGCTAACCGCGCAGGATATCGCTGATACCATCTGGTGGCTGGTCAATACGCCTGCACACATGAATGTGACAACAATGGAAATTATGCCAACACAGCAGGCGACTGGTCCGTTAGCGATTTACCGTCAGCAGGTCATCACAAACTGACAAGCAGTTAATGCGGGTGGCCGTAACACTCAAGCGAAAAAAGGCCCAGCAGCTGCCGGGCCTGATGTTGATTGCAGAAAATAACTGCTGTTATCCACCGAAGTCGACGCGTA
>CANRLD010000084.1 GCA_947631375.1 uncultured Methylophaga sp.
TGGTCAGAACTGCTTGCCATACTGGCCCAGTGCGCAGATAACAGTGATATCCAGACTATTTTGGATAACCCCAAACTCAGTGATGAGCAAGCGGTTGATTTTTTGGCTGGCATTACTGGCGAACTGTCGGTTGAAGCGCGTAGTTTTCTGCTGCTTTTGGCAGAAAATAATCGATTGACGTTGTTACCCGAAATAGCTGAGTTATATGAGGCGTTACGCGCCGATGCGGAACAAAAGCTGTTTGCCGATGTGATAACCGCAAGACCGCTGACAGACGAACAAAAAAGCAAAATTGCAGCAGCACTTAAACAACGTTTGGGCAAAGAAGTAACGCTTAGCGAAAGTGTAGATGAAAGTCTGCTGGGCGGCGCAATCATTCGGGCAGGTGATCTGGTAATTGATGGATCTGCCTTAGGTAAATTGAACAGACTGGCCAGCGCTATAAACTAAGCGGCCCGTAAAGAGGAAACAGAGATGCAACTGAATTCAGCAGAAATCAGTGACCTGATTAAAAAGCGAATTGAAAGCTTTGACGGGGCTACTGAAGCACGGACAGAAGGCACCGTAATCGGTGTAACCGATGGTATCGTGCGTATTCATGGTCTTGCCGATGTCATGTCCGGGGAAATGCTTGAGTTTCCAGGCAACACTTTTGGTATGGCCCTTAACCTGGAGCGTGACTCGGTCGGCGCCGTTATCCTTGGTGCTTACCAACATATTTCCGAAGGCGACAAAGTCAAATGTACTGGTCGTATTCTGGAAGTGCCAGTAGGCGAAGCCCTGCTAGGCCGTGTTGTCGATTCCTTGGGTAAGCCAATTGACGGTAAAGGCGACATTCAAACCAGCAACACTTCTCCGATAGAGAAAGTGGCACCAGGCGTTATTGCCCGTCAGTCTGTTGATCAACCCTTACAGACAGGTTTGAAATCAATCGATGCGATGATTCCAGTAGGTCGTGGTCAGCGTGAATTGATTATCGGTGACCGTCAGACTGGTAAAACAGCTATCGCGGTTGATGCCATCATCAATCAAAAAGGTACAGGCGTTAAATGTATCTATGTTGCTATCGGTCAAAAAGCATCTTCCATTGCTAACGTGGTTCGCAAACTGGAAGAGCACGATGCACTGGCTCATACCATCATCGTTGCGGCCTCTGCTTCTGATTCAGCGGCGCTGCAATTTATTGCACCTTATGCGGGTTGCTCAATGGGCGAATACTTCCGTGATAAAGGTGAAGATGCGCTGATCATCTATGATGACTTAACCAAACAAGCCTGGGCATACCGTCAGGTTTCCCTGTTGCTGCGTCGTCCACCAGGCCGTGAAGCTTATCCTGGCGACGTTTTCTATCTTCACTCACGTTTGCTGGAGCGTGCTGCCCGAGTAAACGAAGATTATGTCGAAAAAGCCACCAATGGCGCAGTTAAAGGCAAAACCGGTTCGTTGACTGCACTGCCTATCATCGAAACACAGGCTGGTGACGTTTCTGCATTCGTACCTACCAACGTTATTTCGATCACTGATGGTCAGATCTTCCTGGAAACAGACTTGTTTAACGCCGGTATTCGTCCAGCGATTAACGCCGGTCTGTCAGTATCGCGAGTTGGTGGTGCTGCACAAACCAAGATCATCAAGAAACTGGGTGGTGGTATTCGTCTCGACTTGGCTCAATATCGTGAATTGGCGGCGTTTGCCCAGTTTGCTTCTGATCTTGATGAAGCAACTCGCGCGCAAATCAATCGCGGCCAACGAGTCACCGAACTGATGAAACAAAAGCAATATCAACCGATGTCGATTGCTGATATGGCGGTTTCCTTGTTCTCGGCGAACGAAGGTTTCCTCGATGATGTTGAAGTGAGTAAAGTCGGTTCATTTGAAGCGTCATTGTTGGCTACCATGCGTTCACAGCATGCGGATCTGATGAACAAAATCAATACAACCGGCAATTTTGATGACGATATCGCTGGCGAAATGCGCAGCGCGATTGAAAAATTTAAAGCTAACGGCAGCTGGTAAGCGAGGCATAATTCATGGCTAGCGGTAAAGAGATACGCACGCAGATAGCAAGCATCAAGAGCACGCAGAAGATCACCTCTGCGATGGAGATGGTGGCTGCCAGTAAAATGCGTAAAGCTCAAGAACGCATGGCGGCAACCCGTCCTTATGCTGAGAAGATATTAAATGTCATCCAGCATTTGGCGCATGCCAATCCGGAATATAAACATGTGTACTTGCAGGAGCGTGAAGAAAAACAACGGGTTGGCTATATCGTTGTGTCATCGGATCGTGGTTTATGTGGTGGTTTGAACAATAACCTGTTCAAAGAGGTTTTGCATGAAATCAAAGCAAAATCAGACGCTGGACTGCAAGTAGATGTTTGTGCAATCGGACAAAAGGCCTCTGTGTTTTTTAGTCGCTTGCCGGTAAATATGGTCGCACAAGTCACGCAGTTAGGTGATGCGCCACGGGTACATGAGTTGATCGGCACGATAAAGGTGATGCTGGATGCCTTTGAGTCAGGTCACATTGATAGTCTGTACCTCGTCTACAACCAGTTCGTGAATACCATGACGCAGGAAGACAAATTTATTCGTTTGTTGCCGGTCAGCTCCGTAGAGCCAAGCCAGGACCTGTTAAGTCATTGGGACTACTTGTACGAGCCGGATGCAAAGGAAATTTTGGATCATCTGATGGTTCGTTACATTGAGTCAGTCGTGTATCAAGGTGTGGTTGAAAATATCGCCTCTGAACAAGCTTCGCGCATGATTGCAATGAAAAATGCCTCAGACAATGCTGGCGATCTTATTGATGACCTGCAACTGGCTTACAACAAAGCTCGCCAGGCTGCGATTACACAGGAAATCTCTGAGATTGTTGCGGGCGCCGCTGCGGTCTAACTGAATTAAAAGGGCTGAGCAGCCCGAACTTATTGAAAGAGGAAGCAAGATGAGCTCTGGAAAGATTGTACAAATTATCGGTGCGGTCGTTGACGTGGAATTTCCCCGTGACAGTCTGCCAAAAGTCTATGATGCTTTACTGGTCGAAGAAGTTGGTTTGACCCTGGAAGTTCAACAACAATTAGGTGATGGGGTTGTCCGTGCTATTGCCATGGGAACAACTGATGGCCTGAAACGCAGTCTGGCTGTTTCAAACACCGGTAAAGCGATTAGCGTTCCTGTTGGTCAGAAAACATTGGGCCGTATCATGGACGTTCTGGGTAACCCAATTGACGAAAAAGGCGACATTGGTGAAGAAGAGCGCTGGGGTATCCACCGTAAAGCTCCTTCGTTTGACGAACTGTCTGCCAGTAATGAATTGCTGGAAACCGGTATCAAAGTTATCGACCTGGTTTGTCCGTTTGCCAAAGGTGGTAAGGTCGGTCTGTTCGGTGGTGCCGGTGTTGGTAAAACCGTCAACATGATGGAGCTTATCCGTAACATCGCTATCGAGCACAGTGGTTTCTCGGTCTTTGCTGGTGTTGGTGAGCGTACTCGTGAAGGTAACGATTTCTATCACGAAATGACTGACTCCAACGTTATCGATAAAGTATCGCTGGTTTACGGTCAGATGAATGAGCCACCTGGTAATCGTCTGCGTGTGGCGTTGACTGGTCTGACCATGGCGGAATACTTCCGTGATGAAGGTCGTGACGTACTGTTCTTCGTTGATAATATTTACCGTTACACCTTGGCCGGTACTGAAGTATCTGCGCTGTTAGGCCGTATGCCTTCTGCGGTAGGTTATCAGCCAACACTGGCCGAAGAAATGGGTGTTCTGCAAGAACGTATTACTTCTACCAAAGTTGGTTCTATCACTTCTATCCAGGCGGTATATGTCCCTGCGGATGACTTGACTGATCCATCTCCTGCGACCACCTTTGCTCACTTGGATGCGACCGTTGTATTGTCACGTTCAATTGCAGAACTGGGTATTTACCCGGCGATTGACCCACTGGATTCTACTTCCCGTCAGCTGGATCCGTTAGTTGTCGGTAACGAGCATTATGAAGTTGCTCGTGGCGTACAAAACACACTGCAACGCTATAAAGAACTGAAAGACATCATTGCAATCCTGGGTATGGATGAGTTGTCAGAAGAAGACAAACTGTCCGTTTCACGCGCACGTAAAATTCAACGTTTCATGTCACAGCCATTCTTCGTTGCTGAAGTCTTTACCGGTGCGCCTGGTAAGTATGTTTCATTGAAAGATACCTTGGCAGGTTTCCGTGGCATTCTGGATGGCGAATACGATTCACTGCCAGAACAGGCTTTCTACATGGTTGGCACCATCGACGAAGCGATTGAAAAAGCCAAAAAGTACTAATCTCTAGGGAGGTAGCTGATGGCTATGACAATCCATGTTGACATCGTAAGCGCAGAAGAATCCATTTACTCGGGCCGGGTGGAAGCGGTAATTGCTTCGGCGCAGGAAGGTGAAGTGGGAATCTACCCACGTCACGCTCCATTGCTGACTCGTTTAAAACCGGGTGAAGTGCGTTTGCTGAAAGATGGTAAGGAAGAGCAGTTCTATATTTCCGGTGGCATCCTAGAAGTGCAACCGCATATCGTTACCATTCTGGCGGATACCGCATTACGTGCTGCTGATGTTGACGAAGCCGCTGCCCTGGAAGCAAAAGCCAGTGCAGAAAAAGCCCTGGCTGATAAAGCTGCCAGCTTGGATTATGCAGAAGCACAAGCACAACTGGCTGAAGCGATGGCGCAATTACGTGCCATCGAAAGAGCACGGAAAACACGTAAGCATTAATCAGCAAAGTGATAATGCAAAAAGGCTGTCTTCGGACGGCCTTTTTTGTTTAAAGACTTTGCTAAACTACACCAGCTGATACAAGGAACCTTTTATGTCTCTGGCTATTATTATTCTCGCTGCCGGCAAAGGCACCCGCATGAAATCTGCCCAGCCCAAAGTAATGCACACTCTGGCAGGTAAACCTCTGTTACAACACGTTATTGATACCGCGAAACAGCTTTCTCCAGGCCAGTTGACCGTTGTTTGTGGCAATGGTGCGGACCAGGTGGTGCCATACCTGCAAAAACAGCAAATCGACACGGTGATGCAGCATGAACAAAAAGGCACCGGCCATGCGGTTGAACAGGCAAAAGCCAGTTTTCAGAATAGTGAGCAGGTATTGGTTTTGTATGGAGATGTACCATTAATCACAACGGAAACGCTGCAGGATTTGATTGAATCAGGTGATAAGAACAGCCTCAAAGTACTCACAACATTACTAGATGATCCTACTGGTTACGGTCGTATTGTGCGGGATCATGATGACAATATGCTGTGTATCACCGAAGAAAAAGATGCTGATGAAGAAACCAAGTTAATCAATGAAATCAACACCGGCATTATGTGCATTCCTTCTGCATGGCTGACAGAAGCCTTGCCGCAACTCGATAACCATAATGCGCAAGGTGAATACTATCTGACCGATTTGATTGCCAAGGCGGTGGCGCAAGGCATAGAAATCAGCTCCGTTATCTGTGAAGATGAAATGGAAGTGGCTGGTGTGAATAATCGTGTGCAACTGGCCGAGCTGGAAAGCTATTACCAGCAAAAGCGTGCTACTGAACTGATGATGTCCGGCGTCACGTTCTATGACCCCGCGCGCGTGGATATCCGTGGTGAGCTCAAAGCAGGGCAGGATATCACCATTGATATCAACGTGATTTTTGAAGGCCAAAACTCCCTTGCCGATAACGTCAGCATTGGCGCCAACTGCATCATCATCAATAGTGTTATCCATAAAGGGGCAGAAATTCTCCCCAACAGCATTATTGAAAATGCCGAAGTGGGTACTAACTGCTCAGTCGGGCCTTTTGCCAGACTGCGTCCCGGCACTAAGCTCGCTGCCAAAGCCAAAGTCGGTAACTTTGTTGAAATCAAAAATGCCAATATCGGACTGGGCTCCAAAATCAACCACCTCAGCTATATTGGCGATACCGATATGGGCGCCGATGTAAATATCGGCGCAGGCACCATTACCTGTAACTATGATGGTGCCAATAAACACCGTACCGTGATTGGCGATCGGGTATTTGTTGGCTCCGATACCCAGTTAGTTGCGCCGGTAACTATAGAAGATGGTGCAACAATTGGGGCTGGTTCAACGATTCGAAAAACAGCGGCTGCAGATGCATTGACCTTGACCAAGTCGGAGCAAAGGACGGTTAAGGGCTGGGTCAGGCCAGTAAAGAAGAAATAATGTAATAGCTGCTATGAACAACTAAATGGATCTCAGTCAGGAAAGGAGAATATGTTTATGGCAAGTAATTATGAAAAAGTTGATAAAGCCTTCAAGCTTTTCCAAGAAAAGCTCAAGAACGGCCAAAAGTTTAATCTGACTGAGCTTGCAGCATTCACTGGTTGGGGTGAATCCACGGTAAGAACATATGCAAACAAGCGTTGGTTACGCTTTCTAGATAAAGATCGCAAAGAATACTTTGTTGAGCAGTCATTTTATGAATTCAACATAGATTCTTTTCGTAAACATCACAGTCAAAAAGATTATACCCAAAAGCTTTTTTATCAAATTTTGGTTGATAAAGCAGTAAGTGCGTGTGTTTGGGTTTAAATGTGCCCATGCCAATTGTTGGGTTTCATTGCATTCAACTCAACCTAAAAACCTGTAAAAAATTACTAATCATCGATTCAGGAAAATTCCGATATAAAACCGGATTAATACTGAGCGACTGCTGTTATCACAAAGCCTAATATTGGACCATTCCAGAACACCGGATAACCATCGCTCCAACTATTTAAAAAGGGCACTATTGTGAGAATTCTATTAATCATTTCGATGTTACTTAGCTTTACCGCCACAGCCTTTGCAGAAGACCAAATTGAACGGATGACCGCGGAAAAAATGCAGTCATTTCGTGCTGATGAGGTAAATTGGCAACCCGAAGCGATTCTGCCGAAAGGTGCTGAAAGTGTAATTTTGCTTGGTGATCCGACTAAAGCCGGTGTGTTTATTGCCTGGTTGAAATTCCCGCCTAACTATCCAATTCCTGCCCATACCCATCCTTTTACGGAAGTTATTACAGTGTTGAAAGGCCAATTAGGCAACGGTATGGGCGAGACGTTTGATACGGAAAATGGTGAGATGCTGAATGTAGGTGACAGTTTTGTATTGCCAGCGGGCCACGCACATTATGTCTGGACTACAGAAGAGGAAACCATTGTGGAGTTGATTGCCACTGGTCCGTGGGACATCACCTATATCGATCCGGCGGACGATCCCAGAAACTGAAGCGGGTAGCCTTGAGCAACTATCGCCTTCAACTCTGGGTTGAAGGCGATAGTTGGACAGAAGTATCGTTATGCTTCGGCTAAGGTCATTGATTGCAGGTAGTTGGCCAGGCCGGTTTTTTCGATTAAGCCGAGTTGTTGTTCCAACCAGTGGGTGTGATCCAGTTCAGTGTCTTCGAGTTGTTTGACTAGCATCTGGCGGGTTTCGTAGTCGCCCTCGGCTTCACACAAAGC
>CANRLD010000085.1 GCA_947631375.1 uncultured Methylophaga sp.
TAACAATATTGTTAACTTTGTTGATTATGCAGCCAAGCTCCGTGCTTTACGGCGTAAACCAAAGAAGCCTAATAGTGCTGGTGCAAATAACCATAATGCAGCAGGTACAGGCACTGCATTGATAGCTAAATCATAACCAGTAAAGGTATGATTTGATAATCCATCAACTGTTAAGATATATTGCCCCACATCCAAGAACAAACTAAATAAAATGCTTGAACCAAGGATTTCATAAACATTTCCATCTAATACCGCAGTAAATGGACTTGGTGCAGGACCATTATTTGACTTTGCGGTAATAGAGAAAACCCATTGGCCCGCTTCAGTTACATCCAAAGTCCACACATCATCAATTACATCACCAACCCTAAAGGGTGATGAGTTACCAAATAATGCATTTCCTGACCCCGCACCAGGTGCCACAACACCATTACCACTAGTCGCAGTCAAATCCATGCTCGCCGCATTAGCACCTACCGCGAACAATAACGCAGCAAAAAACAGCATCGCTTTTTTCATAATAATTTCCTTCTAAATTGAAAAAATAAGCAATGCAACCCAGCCGTCTTCAAAAATAGCGAAGACCTGTAGCTTTCCGACCTTGCCTCACGGCAAGTTTGGCTTTAAAAACGAGCCGTAAAGCTCGTCGCTTAGTATCTTCCAGAAACCTCTCTCAGAAGTACAGGCGAACTTTAGCAATAGGCAAGCTTTAATGTAATTGTACTATGGTACTAATTTTCAGCTACTTATCGATATTCGTAAAAATCAGCAGCGCAGCTCAAACATGTGCTCTGCTTTAAAAGCCGATCAAGATAAAGTAGAAAGGGAGCCAGGGCTCCCTTTCCAAAACAGATAACTATTGATAGTTAACGTTTAATTTTACGCGGTTGCCAGTTTTGTTTTACGACGCAGCGTTAACAACCCCATCAACGCCGGAGCAAACAACCACAAGGCAGCTGGAACAGGCACTTCACTAATACCTGTTGCTAAGCGTAAATCATAATTACTACCTGCCGCCGCATTACTGATAAATATGTTTAAAACATACTCAGTTGCCGCTTCTAACACCCAAGTATACTCCAGCAGTCCAAGCGAACCGATTTTGAAAATATCTAAACCGATGTTGCTTGTGCCATCAAAAATAGAAACGGAAGAGTTCGGAGACAACGGATTAAATGTTAACGACAATGTAGCTGTTGTAGCAGTATCACTACTAATAGTGAAACTATCAGAAACCGAAGCACCGCTACTGGTAGAGTTCCAGCCCGCAGTTACAACGTCCCCAGATCCGAAGCCGACAGTTCCAGTGTTACTACTGTCGCCGGCCAAGTTTAATGATGCTGCATTAGCATTCAATGAGAACAACAGGGCTGTAAAAAATAGCATCGTTTTTTTCATGAAGTTTTCCTTTTGTTATGAAAAATTTAACAATGCAACCCGGCCATCTTCAGAGGATATCCCTCATAAAGATCCGTAGCTTTCCGACCTCACCTCACGGTAAGTTTGGCTAGACTAACGAATGCAACATTACATTCGAAATTTGAACTTTCAGAAATTTCTAACACGTTGTTTATTCAGCCATGTTCCCAACAATGGAAAACATGTTCAGCTTGAGATTATCGCTGTGCTTTATTTCATAAAGATGAATTCAATATCTAATTGATAGACAATGGTGACATATCAAAAATTTGAACTCTGAGAATTAATATACATTTTTTCCAGCAAAACCTCTAGTGATCGTTAACAAAATAATTTTCAAATCCAGCAGTAATGTCCAGGTTTGAATATATTGCAGATCATATTTCACTCGGCCTTCCATCTTATCCAAGGTGTCTGTTTCTCCTCGAAAACCATTTATTTGTGCCAGACCGGTAATACCTGGCTTAACTTTATGGCGGAGCATGTATCCCTGAATTTTAGCGCGGTATTCTTCGTTATGTGCCACCGCATGTGGTCTTGGGCCGACAATAGACATTGAGCCACCAAGCGAATTAAAGAACTGCGGTAATTCATCCAGAGAGGTTTTGCGCAAGATGCCGCCGAAACGGGTAATGCGTTGATCGCCCTTTTTCGCCTGTATCACTTTATCGCCATCTTCAGTCACGGTCATGGTACGAAACTTCCATACCTTAATTTTTTCGCCATCCATGCCATAACGGGTTTGTTTAAAAAATACTGGCCCTTTGGAAGTTGTTTTTATGCCAATAGCAATCAATAGCATCGGGAGAGCAATAACACACAGAATCAGGAAGCTCAGGACAATATCTTCGATACGCTTTATCACGCTATCTATACCAGCAAACGGTGTTTCGTAAATACTGATTGCGGTAATCCCCTGATAATCTACCCATCGCGAATTAAGGAGATTAAATGTAAATAAATCTGGCACCAAATACACCGACGCCGTCGTATCTGCCAGCTTTTCTGTTATTAAACGGATCCGCGCTTCTGCAGCCAATGACAAGGTGATAAACACGACATCAATTTTACTGCTTCGGCAATCAGCGATAAGCTCATCAATACTGCCTACTACCCTAGCTTGTTCGTCTTTCAGACGACGATTAGCCACAGGTTTACGATCATCATAAAAACCGCTGAAACGATAGCCGGTCCACTCCATCTCATCAAAGGATTTTTCTAACCGGTAACCTAACTCTGTTGCACCAACAATCGCAACACGGCGAGTATTCAAGCCTTTGGAACGGAGGATGCCAAGCAGCATGCGCACAATGGCATGCCAGGAAATCAGTTCAATGGGCGTAGCAATAAACCAGATTAATAAGAATGGCGCGGCATAGGTCTGTTCATTGATAATAATTAATTCGAGAATAACCAGTACCACGATACTGGTTCCCCAGGAAAACAAAACGGCGGTTATTTCATCCCGAAGGTAGGTGCCTCGCCAGGATCGATAGGCATCCTGAGATTCAGCAAAAAAATGAAACAGAGTAATGGCAAGCAGTAAAGACCACACATGTTTTGGCTGCCATTCAATAGCAAACAAATCCATTAATGCCAAAAAGGTCACTAAGATAATGGCGCTATCGATCAACCTGGAAATAGCATTGATCTTCGAATCGTAATGTCTTATTTTCCCTTGCGCCATAATGTGTTACGAACAACCTCCTCTGTTATTACTGGCGATTATAGCTATCTTGGTAACGAATAATATCGTCTTCTTCAAGGTAGCTTCCTGATTGAACTTCTATAATTTCTAACGGTACCCTTCCTGGATTTCTTAAGCGATGTACGCTGCCTAACGGGATAAATGTTGATTCATTTTCACCAAGCAACATCACCTCATCATCACGGGTAACTTCTGCGGTACCACTCACCACAACCCAATGTTCGGCGCGATGATAATGCATTTGCAGCGATAATGCCGCTCCGGGATTGACGCTGATACGTTTTACCTGGAAACGTTTGCCAATATCCACTGAATCATAACTGCCCCACGGTCGGTAACATTTTCGGTGGGTATCGACTTCTTTCCGCTCTTGTTCATTAAGTGTGGCCACAATATTTTTAACGTTTTGTGCATAATCTTTATGCGCCACCATCACGGCATCATGTGTTTCCACCACAACCACATCATCGAGGCCTAACACCGTCACCAGACGATTTTCGCTATGAATATAAGAACTGGAAACAGTATCGACCATCACATCGCCGACCACCACGTTACCGTTTTCATCCTGCGGGTAGGCTTCCCATAAGGAGGACCACGATCCGACATCGCTCCACCCGGCATCCAATGGCACGACAGTAGCTTGAGCCGTTTTTTCCATTACAGCGTAGTCAATAGAATCACTCGGACATTGTTCAAAGGCCGCACTGTCGGCCCGGATAAAGTCGAGATCAACAACTGACTTTTCCAATGCCGCCTTGCAGGCTGTCACCATGGCTGGATGAAAATGCTGTAACTCAGTGATATAGGCAGAGGCTTTGAACAAAAACATGCCGCTGTTCCAGAAAAAATTACCGGCAGCCAGATAGGACTCTGCTGTTTGTTGATCCGGTTTTTCAACGAAACGTTTTACCGGGCTTGGTCGATCTTTTTCAACAGCCTCGATATACCCATAGCCGGTATGTACAGAGTGCGGCTGAACTCCAAAGGTAACCAGCTGCCCCTGCTCCGCAAGCGGTGTTGCTTGCTGAATTGCCTGATGAAATGCTTGCGTATCCTCAATCATATGATCAGCCGCTAATATCAGCAGCAGTGGATCGTCACCATTCTCAAGCGCTTTTATCGCCGCCAGAGCAATCGCTGGTGCCGTATTGCGAGCACAAGGTTCTAAAATAATATGCTGGGCGCTCAACTCTATCGCCTGTAACTGCTCGGCGACCATAAAGCGGTGTTCGGTATTGCAAACGATGATGGGGTTTGCAACCGTGTTCAAACCATTTAGCCGGGTTAACGTGTTCTGAAATAGTGACATTTCGCCGAATAAAGAAAGAAACTGCTTTGGCTTGTTTTTTCTTGATAGCGGCCAAAGTCGTGTTCCAGTACCGCCCGAAATTATCACAGGAATCATCACGTATAGTCCTTAAATTAAAACATTTCATTCTGATGCCAGCGCCATGCAGTGGCAATAATGGATTCAATATCAGTATAAAGTGGCTGCCAACCTAAAGTCGCTTTGGCATGTGCGGCATCCGCAACCAATACCGGCGGATCGCCCGCTCTGGGCGCTTCAACCGTAAAGGGAATATCCCGGCCAATAACTTTTTTAGCCGCTTCGATCACTTGTAACACGCTGAAACCGTTGCCATTACCCAGATTAAAGGCAAACGCACCATCATTTGTTTGCAAATATTCGCCGGCAAGAATATGCGCTGAAGCCAAATCATTGACGTGAATATAGTCTCGAATACACGTACCGTCAGCCGTTGGATAGTCAGCACCAAATACCTTTAATCCTGAGGCATTGTCTGCAAAAGCGGCTTTCAGAATATTAGGGAGTAAATGTGTTTCAGGTTCGTGACTTTCGCCGATTTCCGCATCAGGATCGGCCCCGCAAGCATTAAAATAACGTAGTGCCACCGACTTTATACCATAAGCATGATGGTAATCAGCCAGTACATCTTCAATCATTTTTTTGGATTGACCATACGGATTGATAGGCAAGCGAGAATGTTGCTCATTAATTTTATCGGCTTCGGGCAGTCCAAAAACGGCTGCTGTTGAGGAGAAAACCAGCTTATCATGACCAGTTGCCACCATGGCATCCAGCACATTTAATGTGCCGACAACATTATTACGATAATAGATTGCCGGGTTCTCCACCGATTCACCCACCAACGATTTCGCACAGAAATGCATGATGAGATCAAATGGCCCCTCTTCCCGCAGAATCTGCTTTAATTGCTCGCCGGCGAGAATATCAGCCTCGATAAATTGGCTCCATCGAACCGCCTGACGGTGCCCCGTGCTGAGATTATCCACCACCACACTTTGGTGAGACTGTAGAAATAATGCCTTGCAGATATGTGAACCGATATATCCTGCACCACCTAAAACCAAAACTTTCATTTATCCACCCAGCTGATTTTCCTTGAAGTATGTCGCCACAGGCACGCAGTTTTTCATTAAAACGTACTGATTTATAGCTATGAGTCGCTAGACTGTCACGTTTAGCGCTTATACTATATCAACTCGACAATAACCTGATTCTGAAACTGTCCTGCCGGGCAGATTCATTACTTGAACTAAATGCTCAGTTACTTTAGCTTAACGTCACCTCTTTTTTCCATCACCGTTTGATAAGGATCTCGTCAATGGCTGTAAAAAGTCTTATCAGAAAATGTTTATTTCCAGCAGCAGGCTATGGCACTCGCTTTCTTCCTGCGACTAAAGCCATGCCAAAAGAAATGCTGCCAATAGTCAGCAAACCGCTCATTCAATATGGTGTTGAGGAGGCTATGGAAGCCGGCATTACGCAAATTGGTTTTATCACTGGCCGGGGCAAACGCGCTATCGCCGATCACTTTGACACCAGCTTTGAGCTGGAATACCAAATCAAGGGCACTTCCAAAGAAAAGTTTCTCGATGATATTCGCTATCTGATGGATAACTGTGAATTTGTTTTCATGCGCCAGCGCGAAATGCTCGGTCTCGGTCACGCCATCCTTACCGGCGAACCGATGATCGGTAATGAACCATTTGCGGTGATTCTGGCTGATGATTTGTGTGCCAAACCTGAAGACAGCAACGATAAAGCTTTAAGCCAGCTGACCGCACTGTATGAACACTATCAATGCAGTATTGTGGCGATTGAAGAAGTGCCTGCAGATGAAACGCACAGTTACGGTGTTATCTCCGGTGAAGAAATCGCTGATGGTATTTATCAAATTAAAGATATGGTGGAAAAACCACAACCAGAAGACGCACCCAGTAATCTAGCCATCATTGGCCGTTACATTCTCACCCCGGAAATTTTTGACTATTTACGCAACACACCTCCAGGCGCCAATGGTGAAATCCAAATCACCGATGCCTTACGACAAATGGCCCAGGAGCGTCTGGTACTCGCTGTTAAATTCAAAGGTCGCCGCTTTGACTGTGGCAGTGTTGAAGGCTTCGTCGAAGCGACTAATTACTACTACGAGCGTGAACATCTCAATAAGTTAGCGTAGGGCAAATACATCGCCATCATCGCTGCTGATATAAAGCGTACCACCATCAATAAATGGTGTAGCAAATATGGCCCACTCAGCATCAAACCGCCATATTTGCTCGCCATTTTTTATATCCAGCGCATATAAAAAACCATCCATCGAGCCGAAATACACGATATCGCCAGCAATTACCGGAGAAGAAAATACGCTCGCCTTTGCACCAAACTGCCAGATAAGCTCACCACTCTCTTTGTTCAGCGAAAAAACCTGCCCGTCACTCCCCGCCACAATCACCTGTTTATCTTTTATCGCCGGCGACGCGAAGAATCGTGAACCGGAGTTAAAACGCCATTGAGATTTGCCTGTTTCACTGTCAACCGCAAAAAACACCCCAGCATCATTGCCGACAAATACCAGACCATCCTCCGTTGATATCGCTGGCGAAGCATCGATAGCCCCGCCGCTATCCAGCGTCCACAACAACTCTCCCTCCGCTGACACGGCGTATAACTTGCCATCATCACTGCCAAACAGAATTTTATCGTCATGGATAGCAGCAGAGGAATCGACCGCCGCCCCCGTTTTTATTTTCCATTGCAGCTCGCCAGAATGCCGGTCAAGTGCGTAAAAATAACCATCCAGGCTGCCAATAAACACCGAGCCATTACTCACTAAAGGAGAAGCAAAAACCCGATCCGCCGTTTCAAAAGCCCACAGTAAATTGCCAGTAAACTGGTTCAGCGCGTAAACATGCTTATCATCGCTGCCAAAAAATAACTGTTCTTCCGCAACGGAAGGGGTAGAAAAAATGCCCGCTTGCGCACTAAATCGCCACTG
>CANRLD010000086.1 GCA_947631375.1 uncultured Methylophaga sp.
TCAGCAGGTACAGGCCACTTCTATACCACTGATAAAAACAAACGTACCATGCCAGAAAAGATGGAAATCAAAAAGTTTGATCCCGTTATCCGGCAGCACGTTATCTATAAAGAAGCCAAAATCAAATAGTATTGTTTGTTAATCGCTTCCTCAAAAAAACCGCATAATCATGCGGTTTTTTTGTTTTAACGGCTAAGCTGCGCCGCTACACGGATCGGCTGTATAACAATCGAGCTGTGTATGATGAAACTGTTCAGTGAAAACAGTTATTACTGAGACAGTAGAGTAATTCAGCTACTATTACTGCAATGGAAGCCATAACTCCACCTGGAACCGTACTATAGAGCCTTATGACAATATTGCTGGAAGCACGAAATCTTAGCCGCCAATATGGCGCGACCATGGCGGTGCAACAGATTGACATCACGGTAAAACGTGGCGAAATCCTCGGGTTTCTCGGCCCCAACGGTGCCGGCAAAAGCACCACGATGAACATGCTTAGCGGTAATCTGGCACCCAGTTATGGAGAAATTCGTATCAATGGGTTTGATTTATTTTCAGATCCTGAATCAGCCAAGGCCCAGCTCGGTTACTTGCCGGAAAGCCCGCCCTTATATCGTGAGCTGACCGTCAGCGAATACCTACATCACTGCGCTAGGCTGAATGGACTGCGGGGTAAATCTTTAAAAACCGCTGTTGATCTGGTGGTGGAACGTTGTGGTCTGGGCGATGTCAGCAGGCGACTTATTGGCCAACTCTCTAAAGGCTATCAACAACGTACCGGTATCGCGCAAGCCATTGTGCATCGTCCAGCGGTGGTGATTCTGGATGAACCGACTTCCGCTCTCGATCCCGTGCAAATCCGCCAAATCCGTGAGCTGATTCGTGAAATTGCCAATGAACACAGCGTTATTCTCTCGACCCATATCCTGCCGGAAGTCGACATGCTCTGCGATCAGGTACAAATTATCAGCAAAGGCAAAGTGGTCTTTGCTGACAGTCTGGAGGCTTTACATCAAAAACGGCGTAATAACAGCCTTAATGTCACCATGTTAAATCTACCACCAGCCGAAGTGCTCGCCACATTACCCGGCGTTACCGCTATCGAACAGCTCTCGGCGCAGCAAGTCAGATTACATTACCTGGCGGAAAATGCGCCTACCCAGCAGTTGTTAGCAGCGGCGGTAAACGGACAGTGGCAACTACAGGAATTGATACACGAACAGGATTCGCTGGAAGATATTTTCATGGAACTGATTAACAGTGAAACACAGCGGCGAGGAAAAGATTAATGTGGTGCATCGCCCGGCTGGAAGCAGCCCGCTTATTTTTATCCGCTTTCGCTTGGATCATGCTGGCACTGGTACAGTTTTTACTGTCTTACCTGTTTCTGAGTCATCTGGATTACTTTGTGCAGATCCAGGGACAAATGTCTGCCATTCCCGGCGCGCCCGGTGTCACTGAAATGATTATTGCGCCGTTACTGAATAATGCGGCGTTGATATTGTTACTTATCGTGCCATTTATCACCATGCGCGCCTTTGCTGAAGAACGCCGAAATCAAAGCCTGTCACTGCTGATGACCGCGCCACTCTCTGCCGGCCAGATTGTGCTTGGCAAATATCTGGCTTATCTGTCATTTTTTACAGTACAGCTGCTACTGCTTGTCTTGATGCCACTTGCCTTGCTTGCTGGTGCTGCGATTGACTTGTATCAGCTTAGCGCTGGCATGCTCGGCCTGCTGTTATTGATAGCCGCTTTTACAGCCGCCGGGATGTTTATTTCCTCGCTCACCACTCAGCCAATCATCGCTGCCGTGATGACTTTCTGCCTGCTGTTTTTACTATGGATTATTGACTTTACAACGAGCAGCAGTGTTGTCGGTCAAACCAACTGGCTGGGCTGGCTGTCGCTATTAGGACATTTTCAACCGCTACTGAGTGGCCAGATCCATAGCATGGATCTGAGTTTTTTTATCCTGTTTTGCAGCGTATTTATATTAATGACTGTCCGCCGCCTTGATGCCATGAGGTTCAACTAATGAAGGTAAGTCGTGGCTTGAAGTATCAGCACCGTCTGCAACAGCTGATTTTTTATGGCCTGTTACTGATTGTTGTTGCCAGTGTCGCGGTATTGTCACATCGTTATGACTTCACAGCAGACTGGACGGCCAATCATCGACACAGCCTGTCACCCGCCACAATAGAACTGCTGGAAATACTGGACAGCCCAGTGACGATTGAGGTGTTCATCAGCCCAGGGCATGGCTATCAGCAAGCTATTGAAAGTTTGTTGGGTCGCTATCAGCAACACAGTACGCAACTACAAATTCGCTATATCGATCCCGTCACTCAGCCGCAGCGGGTGCGTGAACTGGCGATTCAGCAACAGGCTGAAATGGTCGTTTCCGGGCAACAAGGGCAGCAACATGTACTGGATTTATCAGAACAATCGCTGAGCAATGCCATCATTAACGTCAGCCGCCACACCCTGCCAACACTGATCTTTATTACCGGGCATGGCGAGCGCGATATTGTCGGCGATAACAGTTTTGATATGGCGCAGTGGCGTCATCAGCTCAGCGTGATCGGCTTTGATGTGCAGTCTCTCTCCATCCAGGATGCCGCCCAGCATTCGAATACTGATGATAATGCTGTCTGGGTCATTGCCAGCTCACAACAGCTATGGCCAGCCGCGGATATAGCGATTTTGCAAAACCATCTGCAACAGGGCGGTAATTTACTGTGGCTCAGCGAACCAGAAACAGATATAGGCTTAAGCTCAATAAGTGAACAACTTAATCTGAACTTTATACCCGGCACGATTATCGATCCGAATGCCGGCAAACTCGGGCTTGAAGATCCGCGTTTTGTCATCGTGACAGATTATGCTAATCATCCCGTCACCAGCACCTTGTCCAGTGTCACCTTGTTGCCGATCGCCCATGCCATCCAGATAGCGGATACGACATCAGACTGGCAAGCCACTGAACTTATGCAATCGCAGAGTGACAGCTGGTCAGCATTGGGACAGTTAACACCGCAGCAACCGGAAACCGTCTTGTTTGATGAAGCGCTGGATATTCCCGGTCCGTTACTACTCGGCGTGTTATTGGAAAGATCCATTAGCAAAAATCAGCAGCAGCGAGTTGCTGTGCTCGGTGACGGGGACTTTGTCTCCAACCTCTACCTCGGCAACGCTGCCAATCTTGAACTGGCGATGGCACTGACCAACTGGCTGGCAGCGGATGATAAGGCCATCCAAATCCCGCTTATTAAAACAGCCGATAGCCAGCTGCTACTAAGCGAACTTCAGGCACTACTGATCGGCTTTGGCTTTTTACTGTTCCTGCCACTGACGTTATTGATGATTGGTATCGGCTTCTGGTGGAGTAGAAAACGGCGATGAAAAGCACTTATCTGACCAATCTGCTCTTACTGGCTATCGCCATTCTTCTGCTGTGGCTAATGACCAATTCGCGACAGCCGCAACACGCTGGCAGCCTTGCCGATAGCTTCAGCAGTGAATCGATAAACCATATTGCAATCCATCGTCCTGATCAGCAAGACATTGTGCTCCACTACGAAGAGCAATGGCAGTTAGTTCAGCCAATAAACGCCAGAGCCAACCAGACACGTATCAACCTGCTGTTAAACCTGTTGAAACAGCCGATTCAACAGACAATCCCTGTTACTGACAGCACCAATCTGGCCGACTTTGGCCTGCGGCCCCCCACTGTCAGCGTGCAATTTAACCAGCACAACATTGCTTTTGGCGATACAGAACCGTTAACTGGCTATCGCTATATTGCACACCAGCACACCCTCTATTTACTTGACGACGATACTTCGCCACTGCTCACAGCCAGTGCCGGCAGTTTTATTGATAACCGTTTATTGCCCCAGGAAAAGCAGATAAAAGCGCTACATTTGCCCGCGCTACTGACGCAAGCAGGACAGCAAAGCAACAAACTATCGCTCTATCAACATGATGGCAGCTGGAAAACTGAAGCCGGAAGTCGCTCTCAAGATGCCTTGCAGCAATTAGTGCAAAGCTGGCAGCATGCCTACGCAATGCAAGTCGTCATTGCGCCGGGCGCTGTTCCTGCTGACAATCCGGCGCAGGTACGGATTGAGTACACAGACCAGTCACAAAGCCGCTTTTTTGTCACGCGCAGTGATAGCAACCTCATTCTGTTTGATCCCGAGTTAGCATTACAATACGTCTTCCCAGTAACAATGTATGACACTCTCTTTTGGTTAAATGATTGACGATGCCCGAGTTACCCGAAGTTGAAACCACCCGCCGCGGTATCGCGCCCTACATTGAGAACAAACTGGTAACACAGGTCGTCATCCGCAACCCGCGTTTGCGCTGGCCGGTTACGACTGGACTGAATGAAAAACTGAGCGGTCAGCGTATTCAAACTGTCAGCCGCCGGGCAAAATATCTGCTGCTGACTACCGCTACCGGCACCCTGCTTATTCATCTCGGCATGTCAGGCAGTTTGCGCCTTCTCAGCAGCTATCAACCGCCAGCAAAACACGATCATATTGATATTGTCTTTGATGATGATCTTATCTTGCGGTTCACCGATCCACGCCGATTTGGTGCAGCTTTATGGACAACAGAACCGCCATCACAACACCCGCTGTTAAATCATCTGGGACCAGAGCCGCTGGATACTACATTTGATGCCAGCTATTTATTACACCGCAGCCGCAAGCGGCAAGTCAGTATTAAAACATTCATCATGAATGCCGCCATTGTGGTCGGTGTCGGCAATATTTATGCAAGTGAATCACTGTTTATCGCCGGCATACATCCCAAGCAGATCGCGGCAAAACTCACAGCAGAACAAGCAGAAAAACTGGTTAACGCCATCAAACTGACGCTGCAAAAAGCAATTGCCGCTGGTGGAACAACATTACGTGATTTTCGTGACAGTGAAGGTAAGCCGGGTTATTTTGCGCAGGAATTATGGGTTTACGGACGACACGATCAGCCGTGTAAACAATGCGGTCATCCCATTGAGTTGATTCGTCAGGCACAGCGGGCAACCTATTTCTGCCCACACTGTCAGTGATGCACTAGATGTTATTGCACGGAAAAATACTCAGCCAACGCCCGAATTTCGTCTTCGCTGTAGGCAGCGGCATGATGCTGCATAACACTTGCCTCGCGTTGACCACTCGCAAAGTCGTGCATCTGCTGGATAAAATAAGCGGGTTTCAAACCGGCCAGGCTTGGCATTTCGCTGCTGACGCTATGACCATTGGTTCCATGACAGGCCGCACAAGTTGATGCCAATAGCGCGATAGAGGATTGTGCATACCCCCCGCCTGTCAGCGTCAGTAACCCTAAAAAAACCAGCGTTTTTTTCATGACTCCCTCTTGCAGCTATACTTCACGGCGACTTGACCCGCTACGTTATAATAGCCAATCTATTTTTTGAAAAGTCCATTATGACTGAGATTATCAAGTTAGACGCCGTTATTCCCGAATCATTACATGGCCTGCGTCTGGATCAAGCATTAGCCCAGTTATTTTCAGAATACTCCCGTGGACAACTCAGCAAATGGATAAAAGCCGGCGATGTTTTGCTCAATCAGCAAGCTTGCCGCCCCAAAGATACCGTTAAGGTTAATGATCAGGTCGCAATTACCGCACAACAGCTCACTACCAACGATCATTGGGAGGCCGAAGCAATTGATCTCGATATTGTTTATGAAGATGATGAACTGCTGATTATCAATAAACGTGCGGGCATGGTAGTACATCCGGGGGCAGGTAATCAGCATGGCACCATGGTGAATGCACTATTAGCGCATACTCCGCAACTCAGCCAGATCCCCCGTGCCGGAATTGTCCATCGTATTGATAAAGACACCACCGGCTTGCTTATGGTCGCCAAAACCCTGCAAGCACATCATTCACTCATCAGCCAGTTACAACAACGTACCGTATTACGCGAATATCAGGCGATCATCTGTGGCGTACTTGCTGCCGGTGGCAGCGTCAATGCACCAATTGGTCGTCACCATATTGATCGCAAACGCATGGCGGTGACAACAAATGGCAAACCGGCAATCACCCACTACCGGGTTGAAAAGCGCTTCCGGGCACATACCCATATTCGCTGCAAACTTGAAACTGGCCGCACTCATCAGATCCGTGTGCATATGGCATATCTTCATCATGCACTGTTAGGTGATCCGCTGTACGGTGGCCGTTTTAAAATTCCCAAAGGCATGACAGAAACCTGCTTGCAGGCACTACAAAGCACGCGCCGCCAAGCACTGCACGCAGGCTTGCTGGGATTTGATCATCCCGCTACCGGCGAAGCCGTCAGTTGGCAGATCCCAATGCCTGATGATATGCAGCACTTACTGGAACAATTACAAACAGATGCCGATCAGGGATTACCGTGATGGCAGACACACAACTGCCGAGGGTTATCAGTGTATTTGCAGCATTTCTGAAGCTAGGTCTGACGGCTTTTGGCGGGCCGATTGCCCACATCGGTTATTTCCGTAACGAATTCATTGAAAAAAGGCAGTGGCTTTCGGAACAACAGTTTTCACAATTATTCGCCGTCACGCAACTTTTACCAGGACCAGGCAGCAGTCAGATGGGATTTGCCATCGGCCTGTTTTACGCTGGCTGGCTCGGCGCCATCGCCGCCTTTGTGGCCTTTACCCTTCCTTCTGCCCTGCTATTGTTCGCCTTTTCCACTATTGCCCATCAGCTGAACAGTGTTGTTGGCATCGCCATTATCGACGGATTGAAACTGCTTGCTGTTGCCGTTGTTGCACATGCCGTGATCAGCATGGCACAAAAGCTCACACCCGACTGGCAACGCATTGTGATTGCCTTGTTAAGCTTTACTTTTCTGCTGTTTATCAATCTGGCTATCATGCAAATCGCGGTCATTTTAGCTGGTGCTATTACTGGCTGGTTTCTCTGTCGTCATCAATCACTGTCTGCAGATTTTTCTTTCCCGGTCACCTACGGTAAACGAACTGCCTGGCTGCTATTCAGCCTCTTTATATTGTTACTGCTAATCAGCCTGTTTGCCGGCACACAGCTTAATGTCGCCAATATGCTGGCAGGATTTTATCAGGCCGGTGCTCTGGTCTTTGGTGGCGGTCATGTTGTTTTGCCTCTGCTGGAACAGCAAACAGTTACTACGGGCTGGCTTGCTACCGATCAGTTTCTTGCTGGTTATGGCGCTGCTCAAGCGATTCCCGGTCCGATGTTTACTCTGGCAACCTATCTGGGCGCCAGGCCGTCTATTCCGGAAGGCGAAACTCTCCGCGTCCGGCAAGGGGACCTGTGC
>CANRLD010000087.1 GCA_947631375.1 uncultured Methylophaga sp.
AAACCGGCTACTAAAATTATCCGTGCAATCAACAATCACATCAGCATACTGAGCCTGATACAGAAACTCAGACTCGCTTAAGCGATGCTCAATAGTTTCAACCTTGATGGTGCTGTTCAACTCCTGCAATGCCATAGCAGCCGAGTGCGTTTTTTTCTGTCCTAATGTCGTTTGGCGATGCACGATTTGCCGTTGCAAGTTAGTCAACTCAACAATATCGTCATCGACCAATACCAGATGACCAACGCCCGCAGCTGCCAAATATAATGAAACCGGCGATCCCAGTCCGCCAACACCAATCACCAAAACCCGGCTATCCAGCACACGTTGCTGGCCGGTAATATCAAAATTGGGCAACAAAATGTGGCGACTATAGCGCAGTAGTTGTTCGTCATTCATCTGGCTATATTACCTGATTTAGCTGCTTGCCAAGCGTTAATACCGGTTATGCTGGCAGCGTTAGGAGTGCCGTCTGCCGATGACCACGCGATCCTGCTGACCATAATCCTGAAAAGGCTGGATATCGGTAAAATCATGTTGAGAAAACAACGCTTGCACCGCTGCTGACTGCTCATAACCATGCTCGATCATGAGCCAGCCGCTGGGCCTTAATACGGTAGCTGCCTGACGCACAATCTGCCGGATATCATCCAGGCCGTCGACACCCGAAACCAGAGCTGAGAGTGGTTCAAAACGTAAATCCCCATGCAGCAGATGGGGATCATCTGCCCGGATATAAGGCGGATTCGATACGATCATATCCAGACTTTCAGCCTGAAACGCCTCCAGCCATTGTCCGCGGACGAACTGGACTGGCAGCTTATTTTGCCGGGCATTAGACTGCGCCAGCTGTAATGCTTTGGCCGAGTAATCAGTCGCCACTACCCGGATATCCTTTCGTTCTGCGACTAACGCCAATGCAATTGCGCCACTGCCGGTTCCCAGATCCGCTATTCGCATGGCTGCAGATATTTTTTCCAGGGCCAGTGAAACCAGCAACTCCGTATCTGGCCGCGGGATTAGCGAGTGTTGATTAACCTCAAGTTCCAATGACCAAAAACCACGAGTTCCCGTCAGATACGCTACCGGAACACCTTGCTGACGCTGGCTGATCAATAGCGCAAATTGCTGCTCTTGCTGTGTACTGAGCTGCTGCCCAGGATCGGTAATCAGCCGTAATGGCGGACTCTGTAAGACATGGCATAACAAATGTTCGCTATCCACAGCGCCATGAGGATTGCCGCTTAATTGCTGCCTGGCCCATCGCAGTGCTTCACCAATGTTCATCGGCTTACCATTTTTGATACCTTACCATCGCCTGCAGTACGGTCACCAGCAGCGCTTTTGCCAAACGATTAGACAATAGGCCACTTGCGCTCCATCCCAGCTTGTCTGCCATAGCCTTACTCTTGAATTCATTAATGATAACGGTGTGGTTCCAGCTGAATCGACTTTACCCGGTTGCCCAACATAACGATTTCCCCCCGGTAACGCTGCTGCATATCACTGGCAAATTCAAAAAAATACGTCCGTTCAAGCTGCATACTGCCGCTGGCTCCACGCTTCAGCCGGGTTTTCCGCCACGACACAGTATCGTTTAGGAAGCTGACTCCCATAGACTGACAATACTGATCGGCCACCCGGTTGGCATGTTCGGCAACGCCACGGCCATTCCACCAGATCCAGGCAATACCGGCCAGAATAAACAGCACGACTGTACTGTCACTCATCTGAGATCTCCCCAATGAGACTGCACGATGGCTAATGCCGCGGCAGAAGCGGTTTCCGTTCGCAAAATGCGTGGTCCAAGATTAACGCCAACAAACCCTGCTACTTGCGCCCGCTGAATCTCGGCATCACTTAATCCGCCTTCCGGCCCAATTAACAAGGCAATTTGCGTCGCTTTTTTCACACTGGAAAAACCGCGCTCAGCTTCCGGCGCTAATACCAGCTTGCAGTCATCAGTGCAGTTGAGCAACGCTTCATCCAACAGCGTCACCGGTAATAATTCAGGTAAAAAACGACGACCACTTTGCTCACAGGCACTCACCATCACACCACGCCAGTGATTGAGTCGTTTCTCGGCTCTGTCGCCTGCCAGTTGCACATTACAGCGCTCTGTTATCACCGGCATCAGCCGCTTTACCCCAAGCTCAACCGCTTTTTGAATGGCATAATCCATCCGTTCGCCCCGCGAAATACCTTGCATCAGCAAAATATCCAACGGCGATTCATTATCTGTTTGCAACTGTTGTTGCAGGCTGACAACCGCCTGTCGCTTATCGACTTGCTCAAGTTGCGCCAGATATTCCAGCCCTCGCCCATCAAACAACGCTAATGCCTCTCCAGGCTTCATTCGCAATACTTGCACAGCATGGCGAAAGACCGTATCAGGCACGGTTATATGTGTGCTGCTGGCCGACAAGGTCGGGCAATAAAAACGGGGAATACGCATAACATTAACGTTTCAATAGATTAAATGCTCAAGCAGTTTACAGAGTGCAGGTCAGAGTTTGAATAATTATCCCAAAATGGCTGATATACTTTTCGTTATGGATACCGAACTCGCCCAGCTGCAACAATGCCTGATTGACACCGTTCAACAGCATTTAATGCCATTATTTAACACCGTCAGCCGCCAATACAAACACGACGGCAGCATTGTCACTGTTGCTGATAAGCTGGTGCAAAATATCCTTGCCGACCTGCTCCAGCAAAAATATCCACACATTAAACTGTTAGGCGAAGAAATGCCTCCCACCCAGCAGGCCGAGTTGCTGGCCAGCAACGAACCAATATGGTGTCTCGACCCGATCGATGGTACCAGCAACTTTGCTTCTGGCATGCCGTATTTTTCCATCTCTTTGGCACTGATTGAAAACGGTGAAACCACCCTCGGATTGGTATATGACCCGGCTCTCGATGAGTGCTTCACTGCAAAAAAAGGGGCCGGTGCCTGGTTAAACGGGCAACCTCTGAAAGCGGAAGTGTCTGGTTTGTCGCTTGATCAAACGCTGGCACTTATTGATTTCAAACGTCTTCCCAAAGCACTTGCGCAGCGACTGGTGGAAGAAAAACCTTACGGTTCACAACGTAACTTTGGCTCAGTCGCTCTGGAGCTATGCTGGCTGGCAGCAGGACGTGCCCAACTTTATCTGCACGGCAGACAGCAAATCTGGGACTACGCTGCGGCGCAACTTATTATCAGTGAAGCGGGCGCGTTCGCCTGCACACTGAATAATGAAGTTGTCTTCAGTCGCAGCCTGATGCCACGCTCTACCTGCGCAGCCAGCGATGAAAACCTGTTTGCCGCCTGGCGCGACTATCTGCATGTGCCCCGTTGCGATGACTGAATCCTTTCTAACCGTTGACTGGCCTGCTCCCCAACATATTCACGCATTGACCACGACCCGCCACGGCGGTCACAGCTTCCCTCCTTTTAACACTCTCAATCTCGGCGATCATGTTGGCGATGATTCCGCCCACGTTGCAAAAAACCGTCAAACACTAATACGCACTGCCGAACTACCTTCAGCACCGTTATGGCTAACGCAAACCCATCAAACCAATGTAATTCATGCCAAAGACTGGCTGCCAGGTATCACAGCTGATGCTATTACCAGTGAGCTGCCGCAGCATGTTTGTGCGATCCTGACCGCAGATTGTTTACCGGTATTAATAACCAATACCGCTGGCACTCAGGTTGCTGCCGTGCATGCAGGCTGGCGCGGTTTGCAGGCAGGTATTATTGAAAAAACCCTCAGCAGGTTCCAATCACCAGCGACTGAACTGCTGGTCTGGCTAGGGCCTGCTATCGGCCCCGACGCATTCGAAGTCGGTCCAGAAGTCAGAGCAGCATTTCTCGCCGCCGATGAGGCAGCGGAGACAGCATTTATCCCGACGCAAACCGGACGTTTTCTGGCTGATATTTATCTGCTGGCCAGGCAGCGACTATCTGCGCAAGGTATCACTGCGATCTACGGTGGCAACTATTGCACTGTCAGCCAGAAAGAGCTGTTTTTCTCGTATCGACGCGATGGGACAACCGGCAGGATGGCAACGCTTATCTGGATGGGGAATGAATAAGGTATGATTTGCCGTTTCTTTTTGTCAGTCAGGTGCGTATGGACTTATTAATCTGGATCATCATTTTCAGTATTCTCGGCGGTGTATTGAGTGTCATCGTTGCTTCCGGCTTTTTGTTATTGCCCGCCAACGCACGTCAATATGCTGTACCGCACTTGATCAGCTTTGCCATTGGCGCCTTGCTCGGTGCTTCTTTTCTGGGCCTGCTGCCTCACGCAATTGAACACGAATACTCCGTTGATCCACACCATCTTGGCTTGACTTTGTTGCTCGGCCTATTGAGCTTTTTTCTACTGGAAAAAATGGTGTTATGGCGCCACTGTCATAGCCACCATGGTCATGAACATATTCCAGAGCTGGGAGACGATCATCATGGCCATCAACACCAAGATCCTCACAAGGCGGCAGGCACATTAATTCTTATCGGCGATGGCATTCACAACTTTGTTGATGGGGTATTGATTGCAGCCGCATTTCTGACCGATGTCCACCTTGGTATTGTCACCGCATTGGCCATTGCGGCACATGAAATCCCACAAGAACTGGGTGATTTCGTCATTCTGTTGCATAGTGGCTTTTCACGCCGGAAAGCACTGTATTTCAATATGCTGTCCAGCCTGGCTACGGTCGTTGGCGCGGTCATCGCCTATTTTCTGCTCGCAGATCTACAGCAGATCCTGCCGTATATTCTGGTCGTTGCTGCATCAAGCTTTATTTATATCGCTGTAGCCGACTTGATTCCGGGATTACACAGCAAGGTTGAACTGTCAGAAACCGTACAACAGATTTCATTAATTGCGGCCGGGGTGGTGTTTATTTATCTGGCGCATAGCACCCTGCATTAATCAGCAATGTCCCATTCCAAGCGTAATATTCTGATTATCGGCCCTTCCTGGGTCGGTGACATGGTGATGGCACAATCCCTGTTTTCTGAGCTTAAACAACAATATCCACAGGCGCATATTGATGTGCTGGCGCCCGAGTGGACGCGGCCGTTATTAGCGCGAATGCCTGAAATAAGGTCTGCTCTCAGTATGCCGGTGACACATGGCGTGTTCGGCTGGAAACAGCGCCGGCAGATCGGATTAGGTCTTCGACAAAATCAATATGATCAGGCAATTGTATTGCCGAACTCGTGGAAATCGGCATTGATTCCCTGGTTTGCCAACATTCCACAACGCACCGGCTGGTTAGGCGAAATGCGTTATGGTTTGCTGAATGATTCGCGCAAACTCGACAAACAGGCGTTACCCTTGATGGTGCAACGTTTTGTTGCGCTGGCCTACCCCGCATCGCAAGCCAATTCTGCACCGGAATACCAACCGCCTAGAATGCTCGCACAACCGGTAGAAAATGCTATTAACCCAGCAAAAGCATCAGGGAAAAAGCGACTGATTTTGTGCCCGGGAGCCGAATTTGGCCCAGCCAAACAATGGCCTCCATCTTATTACGCGACACTGGGTGAACAGTTGATAGAACATGGCTGGCAAGTATTGGTTATGGGTTCTCAGGCCGATGCAGCAGTGGGTGAACAGATTGTCGCAGGCATCAGCGACAAGCAAAATGTTGTCAATCTTTGTGGCAAAACCCAGCTGGGCGAAGCCATTGATTTAATCGCCACCGCCGATCACGTGGTCAGTAATGATTCGGGCCTGATGCATATCGCAGCAGCACTTGATAAACCGTTAATCGCTCTTTACGGTCCGACCTCACCAGCTTTTACACCGCCATTATCAACCAACGCCAAAATCGTACAAATTCCTGTCGATTGTGGCCCTTGTTTTCAACGAACCTGCCCGCAGGGGCATCATAAATGTATGCTGGACATTCCATCTGCTAGAATTGCGGACTTACTCCTGTCGCAACATCACTGAGCTTGATGGTTCAACACCATGAAAAAAACAATCTCATTTATAAATGATACTTTCTGGTCCGATGAACCAACCAGTAAATTCGAGCAGCTATGGCGTTTACCGCAAAACTGGTTTGATACGCCAAATACAGAGCGAGGCGGCTGGAGCGGCGTAACGCAAAATCGCCTAGCCAGCCTGCAAGGCGACGTAAATGTTTTTATCAAACGCCAGCAACATTACGACACCCTTTCACCGGCATACCAACGTTTGAAAAAGAACTCAAAAACATCCTTCGGCTGCAAAAGCTTGGGGTTCCCACGCTGGAACCTCTGTTCTTTGGCAAACAGGCTGGCAAAGCCATCCTGGTCACCAAAGCACTGGAGGGTTATCGCTCATTGGATAACATCAATCCCGCAGCGCTTTCTGTTTCAAGCAGATATCGGCTACTGGCCAAACTCGCGCGCCTGACCCGTAAAATGCATACAAAACGCTATATGCACAACTGTTTCTACCCGAAACATATCTTTGTGAAATTACGTGACAACGGCGAATGGTCGATTCGACTGATCGATCTGGAAAAACTGCGCTGGCGCTTTAGTTCATACTTCGCCATGAAAAGGGATTTATCAACGTTCAATCGTCATGCTGATAAGCGCTGGACGACAAAAGACCGTCTGTATTTTTTTAAACACTATCTGCAAAGCAATGTCTTGACGGCAAAGGACAAAAATCTATGGTTGCGTTTGAGCAGTAAATGATTAAGAAACGATGGTGTCGCCTGACTCAAAATAGGCTGAGTTAAAAATTAATTTGATATTAATGGTATTTATAGAAAATGGAAGCAGTCAAAGATACTCGATTAAACAACGGCCAGGCGTCTTGTATCTTACAGATTTGTCATTCCTACTATGACCCTTTTCTTGATTGCGCCCGTCAATACGCCGTACTTTTCCAAGGCACTCCTTACAAAGTTATCACGGTGTTTTTATCTGGTAAGCCCGATCCACTGGTTGCAGAAAAGGCTTGCTCCGACGAAGTGATATTCCTAGATTATAAAAGCAAACAGTTAAGCGGACTTAAGCTGGGCATCATCAGCAAGATCCATCAGCTTGAAAAAAAATATAACTTTGTTGCCTGCATAGCTCACCGGGCTAAGCCTACCTATATCGCTGCTATCGCTACTAAGTTACCGATCTTGAGTATTCGCCATTCTTTCGGCGATTTTGATCGATTTGGCCGAAGACTATTGGTCAATATGTTTAAAGAGCGATTAACCTTGTTGGCCGTATCCAATGCGGTGATTTCACCGTCCCGATTTATCTTATAGCCTACCAGCTGGAAGCGAATCTGTTCT
>CANRLD010000088.1 GCA_947631375.1 uncultured Methylophaga sp.
CAATCTGGTTCATGTGATGCCGATCATGAAATGTCCGACCGGCAAAAGTGATGGCGGCTATGCGGTCAGCAATTTCAGACAGATTGATCCACGGGTTGGCGATTTGGGTGATTTACGTGATTTGGCAGCAGATTTGCGTCAACGCGATATGTTGCTGGTGCTGGATGTGGTGTTGAATCACACCTCGGAAGAACACGTATGGGCCGAAAAAGCCCGCGCCGGTGACCCCGTATATCGGGATTATTACTACACTTTTGAAACCCGGCATGTCCCTGATATGTTTGAGCAAAGCATGCCCGAAGTCTTTCCGGAAACGGCACCCGGTAATTTCACCTGGAATGCGGAAATGCAGCGCTGGGTGATGACGGTGTTCAATGATTATCAATGGGATTTAAACTACAGCAACCCTGCGGTATTTATTGAAATGCTGGATATCATTCTGTTCTGGGCCAATCAGGGAGCCGATATTGTTCGTCTGGATGCCGTAGCGTTTTTATGGAAGAAAATCGGCAGCACCTGCCAGAACGAACGTGAAGCACATTTGATTTTGCAGTTATTGAAAGATTGCTGTCAGGTAACAGCTCCCGGCGTCTTGTTTATTGCGGAAGCGATTGTGGCGCCGGTCGAAGTGATCAAATACTTTGGCGAGGATGCGGTGATCGCCAAGGAATGTGAAATTGCTTACAACGCGACATTTATGGCGTTGTTATGGGATGCAGTGGCGACCAAAAATGCCCGCTTGTTGACGCAGGGGATTAAAAGTCTGCCCGTCAAGTTAGAACGTGCCACCTGGCTGAACTATATTCGCTGCCATGATGATATTGGCTTGGGGTTTGATGATCGTGATATTGACTTGGCCGGCTACAATCCACGGGAACATCGCCGTTTTCTGATCGATTATTTCACTGGTCAGTTTGCCAGCTCGCATGCGCGTGGTGTGCCATTTGCACAAAATGACAAGACCGGTGATGCCCGTATTTCCGGGTCACTGGCATCACTGGTTGGATTGCAGCATGCAATAGAAATGAATGATGAGAATGCGATTGAGGATGCAATCCAGATTATTATTCTGCTGCATAGTCTGATTCTGTCGTTTGGCGGGCTTCCCTTACTCTATTACGGCGATGAAATTGGCACTATCAATGACGATAGTTATCGTGATGATCCGGTCAAAATGGATGATTCACGTTGGGTGCATCGTCCGCTTATCGATTGGCAAAAAGCGGAAAAACGTAATGTGCCCAATACGATCGAATACTTGATTTTTAATCAGTTGAAACGGCTGATTGCTGTGCGTAAGGAACTGGATGTCTTTGCCGATTTCAATAACCGCGAGCTGGTGGATGTCAATAATCCGCACCTGTTTGTCTTTGAGCGCTACTCCCTGCAAAAACCGACAGATAGGGTGCTGGTGGTTGCCAACTTTGATCGCAAACCACAACGACTGGAACTGGACCAGCTGCCATCCTGGTCGCAACCACATCACGGCCAACTGATCAATGTCGCCAGTGGGCAAGCTCCCGAAAAATTCAATGACACGCTTGTAGTGCCGAGCTTTGGTTTTTACTGGCTAACATTTATTTAGCAAGACAACGCCGTTGCTGCTCGCGAATGCAAGAAAGTTGTCTGTCAAACCTGCTGCGCGGGTCGGGATCCAGCAGGCGAAAGATAAAGCAGCGGAGACTGTAAACTGAAAAAGATAATAGTGTGACTTGCGTCACACTATTATTTGTACCATACTTCCGCGCTTAAGTGTTTGATTACTAAGGAATGGGTATGAAGGCGGGGTTGGATAATGTCGATGACGAATACTTAAATATCGTATTGGATATTATCAGCGATGGTGTCTGGGATTGGCATGTCAACGCTGACTATGTGTATCGAAGCTTTGGTTGGTATCGAATGTTGGGTTTGCAGGCCGATAGTGTGCCGTCGACTATTCTGGCATGGCAGCAACTTGTTCACCCCGAAGATTATGACCGGGTGCTTGAGCATTTTGACGATTATATCCATAACCGTATCAGCCACTATTGTGCCGAATACCGTATTCGTAAAAGCGATAGCAGCTATTTATGGATAAAAGAGCGCGCCAAGATTATTGCCTGGAACGAGGATGGCTCGGCAGTAAGAGTGATTGGTGCACAGCGTGATATCCATGAACGCAAACGTAATCTGGAGCAATTAGCTCAACATAATCAGTTGCTGGAAGAACTGGTAGAAGAACGAACGCACCAGCTGATTCAGGCCAATGCCGAACTGGAAAGTAAAATCGCGGAAGTACAACGATTGGCCGAAACCGATACGCTTACCGGTGTTGCCAATCGCTACCGGCTGGAGAAGGTGTTGGAGCTGGAAGTTGAGCGAGCGAACCGTTTTGATCAGCCCTTATCGGTGATTGCACTGGATATTGATGATTTTAAAATCGTTAATGATGAATTCGGTCATGCCAATGGCGATATGGTGTTGATGCAGATGAGTCGTTTATTGAAAAACAACATCCGGGAAATTGATTTGCTGGCGCGCTGGGGTGGCGACGAGTTTATGATTATTCTGCCCAACACCGGGCTGGATGCGGCTGCACATACCGCGGAAAAATTACGCCAGTTAATCGTTGACTCCAAGCTGGCCAAACATGCCACTATCACCACCAGTTTCGGGGTAGCGCAGTTGCGGCAGGGCGAATCAGCTATGCGCTTGTCGATCCGTGCTGATAACGCCCTGTATCATTCAAAAGAGTTTGGCAAAAACCGAATCAGTTCTTAAACCAGTCTGGCCCAGAGATCGTGCTCGTCGGCCGCTTCAAACTCGACTTCCACAATATCGCCAACCCGTAAATGGGTTGCGTGATCTATAAATACCTGACCATCGATTTCCGGTGCATCCGCACGGCTGCGACCGACCGCGCCTTCTTCAACCACTTCGTCAATAATCACCAGATCACGCTTACCGACTTTTTGTTGTAAGCGTTGCGCACTGATCTCAGCCTGTTTTGCCATAAAGCGCTGCAAGCGTTGTTCCTTGACTTCTTCTGCAACCGGATCGGCAAGCGTGTTGGCAACAGCGCCTTCTACCGGAGAGTATTTAAAAGCACCTGCCTTATCCAGCTGGGCCTGTTCCAGGAAGTCGAGCAGGGCTTCAAACTCTGCTTCGGTTTCGCCAGGGAAGCCGACAATAAAGGTGCTGCGAATGGTCAGATCCGGGCAAACAGCACGCCAGGCACGGATTCGTTCCAGGTTGTTTTCTGAGGAAGCAGGCCGTTTCATCAGCTTCAGAATACGCGGGCTGGCATGTTGAAACGGAATATCCAGATAAGGCAGGATTTTTCCGGCAGCCATCAGCGGGATCACCTGATCAACATGCGGGTAGGGGTAAACATAGTGCATCCGTATCCAGATCCCGAGCTCTCCCAGCGCTTGCGCCATATCGGTAAAGCGGGTGGCAATCTGTTCACCTTGCCATTCAAATTCAGCATATTTTAAATCGACGCCATAGGCACTGGTATCCTGCGAAACAATCAGGATTTCCTTGACGCCTGCATCAGCTAAACGTTTTGCCTCAGCAATGACCTGATTGACCGGACGACTGACCAGATCGCCGCGCATTGAGGGAATAATGCAGAAGGTGCAGCGATGGTTGCAGCCTTCAGAAATTTTCAGATAGGCATAATGACGTGGCGTCAGTTTAATCCCTTCCGCTGGCACCAGACTGGTAAAAGGGTCGTGCGGTTGTGGCAAATGCTTATGCACCGCGCCGACCACTTCTTCCAGTGCATGCGCACCGGTAATTTCCAGCACCTGTGGATGTCTTTCGCGAATGGTATTGTCCCGGCTGCCAAGACAGCCAGTGACGATGACTTTGCCATTTTTGGCAACGGCTTCGCCGATGCTTTCCAGCGATTCTTCCACAGCAGCATCAATAAACCCGCAGGTGTTGACGACCACCAGATCGGCATCGTCGTAATCGGCAGAAATCTGGTAACCCTCGGCACGCAGTTTGGTATTAATACGTTCGCTGTCGACCAAGGCTTTCGGGCAACCGAGACTGACAAATCCGACCTGTGGGGCTTTCATATAGGCATAACCTGTAATTGAAAAATAAAAGGCGGCTATTTTATTGAAATTGGCCGCTTTTTCATAGGTTTATCGCTATAAAAATGTGCTGGTTTTGCTGACGGCGATTTGCCCGACAGCACCGTTGTCAGAGCCGCAGTGCTTGAGCGTTTGTCACCTACTCAAGCTCTACAAAGTAAGCTCGTAATCCTTCAGGTCGGCAATGGGGTTGAGCATATCGGTATTGATAGGATTTATTGACTGACCGTTTTGCCATTTTATCGGCAAATCAGCATTGGACAATGCCGCTTTGCCAAGCGCAATGATATCCGCCCCGTCATTCATGACTAATTCGGCTTTTCCGGGTTCATGAAGTGCACCATTGCCTATGATAGTGACGTCCGGAGCATAGCGTTTTGCCAGCGCGATAAGACTTGATTTGCTATCAGGGAACGCAGGTTTCCAGGCTTCATATTCCGTTACGTGGATATAATCGACGCCCGCCTGAGCCAGTGTGCCAAAAATGATTTCGGCATCTTTTTCGCCACCTGCCCATTTATGAGCATAATCATTAACTTTTCCCTGTGAAATTCTGACACCAAGCGGTATCTGTTCGCCCAAAGCCTCCCGTACTTTTTTGCAAACCTCAAACGTTAGTGCTATCCGGTTTTGCAGACTGCCTCCCCATTTGTCATGGCGACGGTTTGTCTGTTCAGTCATGAACTGATCGAGCAGATAGCCATTGGCACCATGTATCTCAAAACCAGCAATGTTTATAGCGCGGACTGCTGACTCGACAAAGCCATCAATTACCGTTGAGATGTCGCTTTCTGTCAGTGCACGAGGCGTCGGGTATGGACCATTTCCGTAATAAAACGCCAATTGTTGTCCCAGCGGCTGCACACTGGAAGGTCCGGCAGTATGGTTCACATATTTGTTGTGTTGGCTGAGGGCGCCTGCATGCATAAGCTGCGCAAAGATCATTCCCGAATGCGAATGGACGCTATCTACGACCTGCTGCCAGGATTTTGCTTGGGATGCATTACTGAGTCCTGGCTGACATTTATACCCCTGGGAGAACATGTCATCTGTGTACACACCTTCGGTTATAACCAAGCTAAAGCCGCCTGTTGCGAAACGCTGATAATACTGGGCCATGCGCTGATTGGCTGAACCATCCTTATTTGCACTCACTCTGGTCATGGGCGCAACTGCGAAACGGTTTTGCAGATTTTTGGATTTTATTTCATATTTTGTAAATAATGATGTTCGTTGAACGGTCATTTGTCGTTCTCCCAATAGTTACTTTAACTGTTTTAATACTTGATTAAGCAATATTTAATCGAGTAGTTAATGCGTCATCTTAATAAGATGAAAGTATATGGTCTAGATAGCTGATTGGTAATTTTGTATTTCATAAAGTGAAATAATAATGAACATTTCTGACGTTTCAATATTTCTCGTTATTGCCTCGTCCGGCAGCCTGTCCCGCGCAGCCCGGCAATTGGGTATCAGTAATGTGATGGTCAGCAGACGTTTGTCCGCTCTGGAAAAAAAGCTGGCAGCGCGACTTTTTCATCGAACAACCCGCTCACTTTCCTTAACCGCAGAAGGAGAAGCCTTTCTGCCTTATGCCAGATCGCTGCTTGAAATAACAGAGGCTGCTGAAGCCGCATTAACCCCCGCGGCTGGAGCGACGGGCACCTTGCGAGTAACCGCGCCAGTGGTATTTGGCCAGAGTCATATCAATCCATTTATTCCTGAGCTGCTGAAACAGCATCCTGCCATGCGCGTTGATTTGGTTTTTACAGACAGTATTGTGGATCTGGTAAGTCAGGGGATGGATCTGGCGATTCGTGTGGCACCAATGAAAAGTTCAGGTCTGGTTGCCAGAAAACTGGCAGATAACCCCAGACTTCTTTGTGCTGCTCCACAATATCTCGAACGTCATGGCATTCCCAGGTCGCTGGAAGAACTTAAATCACACGAATGTTTGATATTGCATGGCATGGAGTTTTGGCCTTTTAAAAAAGGCGTGAATTTACATCCCCTCAGGATGAGTGGCCGTCTGTATACAAGCAGTCTGGATACCATCCTGACAGCGACATTAAACGGTCTGGGCATAGCATTAATGACATACTGGGATGTACGACAACAGTTAGTGGAGGGGAGTCTGGTTGAGATACAGCTTGAGGACGCAAGCCTTGAAGAGTTGGCGATCTGGGCTGTTTTTCCAACGCGGTTATTTATGCCAGCACGTGTCAGTGTGTTTCTTAAACAGTTGGAAATTACGTTGAATTCACGTAATTCATAGATCCCTGAGAAGCCTGTTGGCAAAGCATCAGAAGCAATAGTGTGCCTTATCAGTCGAATACTGGTTATCTTAAATTACGCCGCCAACAATAATGTTATTCAAATAAATAGGCACCATAACCGACCACACTGCCTTTTTTACCAGCAATATCGCCGGAATTACTCAACGCCATGATTTGCCCTGCCATATTGAAATGGCGGGCGTATTGCAGAAAACCACGGATGGCATCACAGCCGCAGGCATGAAATTTGTCGATTCCCCGGTTATCCATACTGATAATCGATTGTGAGGTAAATTGATCGACTTTGCGGGCGGTTTCATAATCCAGATAATGGCTGAGATCCGAGCTGATGACGATCAGCGAATCAGCATCCTGACTGGCCGCATTCAGCACATCAGCAATCAGTGAGGGACTGGCTTTTCCGGTTAGTAATGGCACGATTTCAAACTGATTGAGCGAATATTGTAAAAAAGGCAACTGTACTTCCAGGCAATGCTCATTGTCATGTGGATTGTCGTTTGTTTCCACGCCGTTGATGCGGCTTAACTGAGGGTAAATACTTTTATCAACGGCGACACTGCCCAGTGGCGTGGCAAAATAATCTGCCGCACTCATAGCGATGCCCTTAAAATCTGCTCGGTGAGATGGGCCAATCAAGATGACCCGTTCAATATCATTAGCAACATTTAGCAATGATTGATAGGCGCTGGCGGCAACCTGCCCTGAATAGAAAAAGCCGGCATGTGGCACGATCAGCGCTTTGGCATGGTGATGAAGGTGATCAGTTGGCTGGTCGAATTGCCGTTGCAGCAACTTCTCCAGCTCGGTTGCCTGGGCGGGATAATACAAACCTGCAACTGCACTTGGGCGAATCGAAATCATGGCGTTTATCCTCAACTTAAGC
>CANRLD010000089.1 GCA_947631375.1 uncultured Methylophaga sp.
AGGGGGCGGATTGTTACGTTACCTTAGAACCTTGTAGTCATTTTGGTCGAACACCACCTTGCGCTGACGCGCTGATTCGAGCCGGAATCAAGCGATTGTTTGTCGCAATGCGTGATCCTAATCCTGTTGTTTCAGGCGCAGGCATTTATCGTATTGAGCAAGCGGGTATTGAGGTTCACCATGGACTGCTTGGCGAGCAGGCAGAACAGCTAAACCCGGGCTTTATCGGACGTATGCGTATGGGAAGGCCCTTTGTCCGCAGTAAAATAGCCATGAGTCTTGATGGTCGAACAGCAATGGCATCGGGTGAAAGCAAATGGATCACTGGGCCGGAAGCACGTATGGATGTGCAAAAGCTCAGAGCACGTAGCTCGGCCATTCTGACCGGAGTGGGGACAGTTCTGGCGGATGATCCTTTATTGAATGTCCGTCATGTCGAGAGTTGGTATCCGCAGGACGCCAGTATTCGGCAACCATTAAAAGTAATTGTTGACAGTGGGCTGCGAATGCCCACCACGGCGCAGCTGCTGAATGATGAAAAAGTACTGTTGTTCACTGCCTGTGATCGGGTCATGCGCGATGATATAGAAACGATAGTGCTGCCATCCCCCGATAATCAGGTTGACTTGAGTGGAATGTTGGCGGTACTGGCTCAACGAGAAGTTAATGAGGTCATGGTCGAAGCCGGAGCGGTATTGAACGGTGCATTACTGCGATCACAGTTGATTGATGAAGTTATTTTTTATGTTGCACCTAAACTGATGGGCGATGCAGCCAGAGCTGTTTTTCAGCTGCCGGGTATGGATCGTATGGCGCAGAACATTCAATTGCATATTACGGATATTCGAGCGGTTGGTCGTGATTGGCGGATCACCGCCAAACCAGAATATAACGAGGCTTTTTGATTTATGTTTACAGGTATTATTACCGCGGTTGGTCAAATCACTTTGCTGGCACCACATGCGGGCGATATACGGTTACACATCCACCCGGCCGGGCTGGATCTGGCCGATGTCAAACTGGGTGACAGTATCGCTGTGAATGGTGTTTGCCTGACGGTCGTGGATATGAATGCCGACAATCTGCAGTTTGATGTGTCTCTGGAAACAATACAACGCACCAGCCTAGGACAATTAACAACTGGCAGCGATGTCAATCTGGAAAAAGCATTGGCTGTCGGTGACCGGCTGGGAGGACACTTTGTCAGTGGTCATGTCGATGGGCTGGGTGAAGTCATTAGTAAAACGGCAGCCGCACGTTCTTGGCAGTATAAAATAAAGGTGCCTGCAGCACTGGAACGTTATATCGCTGAGAAAGGTTCGATCACGATTGATGGGGTGAGCCTGACGGTTAACGGGGTATTTTCGGGAGGTTTTGGGATAAACATTATTCCACATACTTTGCAGGAAACCATTATCAAGCATTATCAGGTTGGCACCAAAGTTAACCTTGAGGTGGACCTGATCGCGCGTTACCTGGAACGCTTGTTGCCCCGAACCACGAGCAATATCACCGAAGATTTTCTCAGCCAACATGGTTATATCCGCTAATGCAACTTAACAGCACTCAAGAGATTATTGACGATCTCAAGCAAGGTAAAATGGTCATCATCATGGATGATGAAGATCGGGAAAATGAAGGCGATCTGATTATGTGTGCTGACAAAATCAGCGCCGAAGCGGTGAACTTTATGGCAAAGTTTGGTCGAGGTTTGATTTGCCTGACCTTAACCGAAGAACGTTGCCGACAATTGCGTTTACCACTGATGGTTGCGGATAATCAAACGCCATATGCCACCAATTTTACTGTTTCGATTGAAGCAGCTGAAGGCGTGACAACGGGAATTTCTGCTGCCGATCGTGCCTTGACCATTCAAAAAGCAGTCGCAGTGGATGCCAAGCCCGAGGATTTGATTCAACCGGGACATATTTTCCCATTAAAAGCGCAACCGGGAGGGGTGCTGACACGAGCTGGTCATACTGAAGCCGGCTGTGATCTGGCGCAATTAGCCGGCTGCAGTCCTGCCGCTGTGATTGTGGAAATACTCAATGACGATGGCAGTATGGCCCGTCGACCAGATCTGGAACGTTTTGCCGAGACCCATCAATTAAAAATCGGCACCATCGCCGATCTCATCAGCTACCGCCTGCAAAATGAAATGACAATAAAGGCATTGTCATCGTGTCAGTTCCCTACAGAATATGGTGATTTTACCTTGCACAGTTATCAGGATGCTGTGAGTGGCCAGACGCACCTTGCTTTGGTTTACGGTGAAATTGTTGCAGAGCAGGAAACACTGGTACGCGTGCACATGGCTGATCCGTTAGGTGATTTGTTTGCCTCCAGGCGTGAGCCGCTACACTGGCCTTTAGCGACGGTCATGCAACGTATTCAGCAGGCCGGTAAAGGTGTTTTGGTGGTGCTGCGTCAGCCCGGACAAAATGAACAACTGGCAGCAAAAATTGCCCGTTATCAGCAGCAGGATGACGATATCGCCCCGGCCATCAAACCAAGCTGGGATGTGAGAACGTTTGGTGTCGGCGCGCAGATCCTCGCCGAGCTTGGGGTGCGAAAAATGCGTGTTATCGGTACGCCAACCAGGCTAACGGGTGTTTCTGGCTTTGGGCTGGAGTTAACGGGTTATTTGGAAGATTGAGTCGATAAGTGAGCCGCCGAATATACATTGTTGCTGGTGAGGCCTCAGGGGAAGCGCATGCTGCCCGATTAATTTCAGCGTTAAAACAGCAGCAGCCATCTCTTTGCATTACTGGTATTGGCGGTGAAAAAATGCGCGCTGCCGGTGCTGAAATCAGTATTGACTTTGCCGAGCTGGCCGTCATGGGGTTGGTTGAGGTGGTTAAACGCTATCCGAAAATCAAGCGTATTTTTAACCAGGTCGTCGCAGAGTTGCGCCGCCAGCCACCGGATCTATTAATTCTCGTCGATTATCCCGGCTTTAATCTCAAACTGGCGAAGCAGGCTAAAAAGCTTGACATCAAAGTGCTTTACTATATTAGTCCGAAGATCTGGGCGTGGCGCGCCGGACGGATTGAGCAAATCAAGCGTGATGTAGATCATATGGCGGTGTTATTCCCGTTTGAACAACAACTGTATGAAAAAGCGGGCGTGGCGGCGACCTGTGTAGGGCATCCGCTGGTGGATGCGGTGCAATCGCCGCTGAGCAAACAGACCGCCAAAGAAAAGTTTTCCTTAGACAAGGAAACGCGGGTAATTGGCTTGTTTCCGGGCAGTCGTCGTAGCGAGATTTCAGCGCTTTTGCCAGTCATGTTAGAAGCTGCCGAGCGAATCAGCCAGCACCACTTTCCCGTCAATATCGTCATACCGCAGGCACCTGGTATTGATAAAGCCTATCTGCAGCAATATCTAACAGACTCACCGTTACCGATACAGATTATTAAGGATGACTTTTACGATGTGATTAAAGCTTGTGACGCTATTGTCGCTGCATCAGGAACCGTCACGCTCGAAGTTGCTTTGTTAGGCGTGCCGCATTTTATTGTGTATCGGGTATCGCCGTGGAGTTATCGCATTCTGAAACGTCTGGTGAAAATTCCTTATGTTGGATTATGTAACATCGTCACCCAACAACCTGTAATTACAGAGCTGTTACAAGATGAAGTTACCGCAGTACGTCTCGAACAGCAGTTGCTGGCTTTGATGACGGCCCCAATAGCCAGCAACATGCCGATGATATTCGCTGTCAGGTACTTGAAGCACTGGGGCCGAGTGGTGGCGCAGAGAATTCGGCAAAACTGGTATTAAGTCTGTTGCGATGACAAAGATTGCCTTGATCGCCGGGATTGACGAGGTGGGCCGTGGTCCTTTGGCCGGACCTGTGGTGACTGCGGCGGTCATACTTGATCCGGGCAAGCAGATAGTCGGGCTGGCCGATTCCAAGAAACTCAGTGAAAAACGTCGCGAACAGCTGGCTATGCTAATCAAGCAACATGCTTATGCTTGGGCGTTAGGGCGTGCTGAAGTTGACGAAATTGATCAATTAAATATTCTGCAAGCCAGTTTGCTGGCAATGCAGCGCGCAGTTGCTGCTTTATCCGTTACACCAACACATGCCTTGGTCGATGGAAATCATGCGCCGCTACTACCGTGCCCGGTCAGTACCATTATTAAAGGTGATGCGACAGAACCGGCAATTGCCGCCGCGTCTATTTTGGCAAAAGTTGCCAGGGATCAGGAAATGGTGGCACTGGAGCAGCTTTATCCGGGCTACGGTCTGGCGAAACATAAGGGGTATCCAACTGCCCAGCACCAGCAGGCTTTGCTGGAGTTGGGGCCTTCACCCGTTCATCGGCATTCATTTGCTCCGGTGCGTAGAGCACTAGGCATAAAATAATGCTTTTCCCGGTTATCGCTTCCAAGCGTGGTATTATTCGCTTCTTATGCTTTCAATAAACTCACTCATTAGCTCAATTAAACGGATCAAGGCTGGTAAAAAAAGCCGTTCAGCTGGTAGCGGTAGCCCCCCGACGATCGTGCCACGCAATCAGCACAACATTTCTCGCCAGCTCATCAGTCCCAATGCCTTGAAAGTGCTTTACACCCTGAAAGACGCCGGATTTGAGGCCTACCTTGTGGGAGGCTGCGTACGCGATTTGTTGCTGGGCTATGAACCGAAAGATTTTGATATCACCACCAACGCCTTACCGGAGCAAGTCCATAAGCTGTTTCGTCGCAGTCAATTGATTGGCCGCCGTTTTAAGCTGGTTCATGTGCGCTTTGGTCGTAATGAGATTATTGAGGTTGCAACATTTCGTGCACCACCCGAAGCAGACCTGCATGTGGGTGAGCAAGGCCGTATTATGCAGGACAATGTGTATGGCACCTTGGAGCAGGACGCCTGGCGTCGCGATTTTACGATAAATGCCCTGTATTACAATATTCGTGATTTTTCCATCGTGGATTACACTGGGGGGATTGCAGGCGGGCTTGATCCGCTTGATCGGTGATAAGCCGGTTCGCTATCGTGAAGACCCAGTGAGAATGCTGCGCGCCTTACGTTTTGTGGCAAAACTGGGCTTGAAGCTTGAAGCGGAAACGGAGCAGCTTATTAGCGAGCTGGCACCATTACTTGGTGATATTCCACCTGCCAGATTATTTGATGAAACTTTAAAGCTATATTTAAGCGGTCATGCGGCCGTGACGCATCAACTGCTTTGCCATTATCGGGTATTCGAGCACCTTTACCCGCAGACTGCTGCTTTGTTGTCCCAGCAAAAGCAGGATTATCCGCGTACCTTGTTAATGAAGGCATTAGAAAATACTGACATACGCCTGGCAGAGGACAAACCGGTCACTCCGGCTTTTTTATTCGCTGCCTTATTGTGGGAACCGTTACAGCTACGCTGGCAGCAACTTTGCCAGGAAATGCCGGAAATTCCTGCAATGCAACGAGCAGCAGGAGAAGTGCTGGCTGAACAAACCCAGACCGTTGCTATTCCTAAGCGTTTTAGCATGGTTACCCGCGATATATGGACAATGCAGCCACGTTTGTTGCGCCGTCAGGGCAAACGGGCGCTTAGTTTGCTGCTACATCCAAAATTTCGTGCCGGCTATGACTTTTTGGCATTACGTGCGCAATCTGGCGAACCCTTGCAAGAACTGGTTGACTGGTGGACGACCTTTCAGCAAGTTCCAGCAGCGAAGCAGTCTGAAATGGTGCTGGCGCTTGGCAATACGGCCGGATCCGGAAAACGCAAGCCGCGCCGTCGCAGACGTAAACCTGTCAGCAAAGCCGTCGAATAATGCTGGTATATATCGGACTTGGCAGCAATCTTGAAAATCCGCTGCAACAGATTAAAACCGCAATAGATGACTTGCAGTCGCTAGCGGATATTCAGGTCATGTCAGTGTCGTCCCTGTATCAAAGTGCGCCGATGGGGCCTGCAGATCAGCCGGATTACATCAACGCTGTCCTATCGCTGAAAACGACATTATCACCACATCACTTGCTGGACGCATTGCAGCAAATTGAACAGCTGCATGGACGAGTAAGAAAGCGGCATTGGGGGGAGCGAACACTGGATCTGGATATCTTGCTTTATGGTACAGAAACAGTAGACGATGAACGGCTGAAAGTACCTCATCCAGGCATCGCTCAACGTGCTTTTGTGCTTTATCCGTTAGCTGAGATAGCGCCTGAACTCGAGATCCCCGGTCTTGGGCGTTTGCAGGATTTACTGCCGCTATGTCCGCAGGGAGACTTACAACAAGTGGATAAGGTTCATTTATGAAAACATTGCCGCATCGTTATATTGTTGTTGAAGGGCCAATTGGCGTTGGCAAAACGCATCTGGTCAAGCGGTTGGCAGAAAGTTTTTCGGGAAACACCTTGCTGGAAGCGCCCGAACAAAATCCTTTTCTTGAACGCTTTTATCTGTATCCTCAACAATCGGCGCTGCCGACACAGTTAAGCTTTTTGATGCAACGAGTCAAACTGGCGAAAACGCTGCAGCAGGATGATTTATTCACCACGCTGCATGTCGCAGATTTCATGCTGGAAAAAGACAGGTTGTTTGCCCAGATCTCGCTGGATGATGACGAACTGGCTTTATACAACATGGTGTATGAAAACCTGACGATGCACCAGCGGACGCCGGATTTGGTGATCTATCTGCAAGCATCATTGCCGATTTTGAAAACACGTATTGCGCAGCGTGGCATTCCTTATGAGCAACATGTGGAAGATGCGTATCTGAAACGTCTTGCTGATACCTATGCTGACTTTTTCCATTATTATGATGCTTCCCCGTTACTGATTGTCAATGCCGAACAAATTGATTTGGTAAATAGTGAAGCAGATTATCAACAGTTGCTGAATCAAATCAGCACGACTCAAAGCGGTCGTCAGTATTACAACCCGTTGCCGGTAAAAGAGAAAAAAACATGAGCCGTCTAACTCTGAACATGTTACGCAGGATGAAGACTGAAGGTAACAAAATTGCGGTCTTGACTGCGTACGATGCAAGTTTCAGCCAGCTGCTTGAAGGCGCTGGCGTGGAGGTTGTCCTGGTTGGCGATTCTCTGGGAATGGTGGTTCAAGGGCAGGAAAGCACGATCCCCGTCACCATGGATGAGATGATTTATCACACAAAAAATGTACTTCGTGGCAGCGAGCGTATGTTTGTGATCACTGATTTACCTTTTATGAGTTATGCGAATACCGATCTGGCTTTGCAAAATGCAGCCCGGTTGATGGCCGAAGGCGGGGCACAGATGGTCAAGCT
>CANRLD010000090.1 GCA_947631375.1 uncultured Methylophaga sp.
AATCTCAGGCGTTGCGTCGTTGTCATGTCATTGAGCATTTTCCGCGCTTTGAGCACAGGAAGGGGACAGTTTAAGCCGGAGGTATCAATTTCTGTATCAAAATCTGACATACTGACTCCTATATAATATGCGCGTACATCATAACCGTAAGTGGCATTTTTGTCTTTGCGGAACCGGCCTGAACAGCCAAGGTCTATAGGCGTTATGAAAAACCTGATCGCAACACTTCTTTATCTCTTTGCCAGCATGAGTATTGCGCAGGCGAACCTGGAAATTGCATTGCCAGAAATGGGCGACAGTGCCGGTGCTTTGGTTTCCCCGGTGGAGGAATTTCAGGTTGGGCAATCCTTTTTTTGGCGATTGCAACAGTCGGTGACGCTGGTCGACGATCCTGAAGTAAACAGTTATATCCGTTCGCTGGGCTACCGTCTGGTAGCTCATAGTGATGATCCAAACCGCAGCTTCACCTTTTTTGTGGTGCCCGACAGCTCGGTTAACGCGTTTGCAGCACCGGGTGGTTTTATCGGTATTCATACCGGGCTGATGCTAACCAGTGAAACAGAAAGCGAGCTGGCTTCAGTTATGGCGCATGAGATCGCACACGTTACGCAGCGTCATATTCTGCGTAGTTTTGAACGTTCCAAACGAATGAGTGTGCCGATGACGGCAGCAATGATTGCAGCTGCGTTGTTAGGCGCTGCTGATCCCAGTGCCGGATCGGCCGCCATCATGGCGGTGCAGGCCGGTAGTGTACAAATGCAACTGGATTATAGTCGCGCGCATGAAGCGGAGGCTGATAATCTGGGGATGCAAACATTGGTCAATGCCGGGTTTGATCCGCACGCAATGCCAAGGTTTTTTGAACGATTGCAGGTGGCGGGCCGATTCTATGGCGGCAGTCAGGTCCCTGAATTTTTACGAACTCACCCGATCACCGGTTCACGTATCGCCGATGCGCGTGGTCGTGCAGCCAATTATGAACCCCGCCCGCAGTTACGAGACACAGAGCAGTTTTATTTGATGCGAGAAAAGCTGCGAGTCATGTCAACCAGTAATGTTCGGGAAGTGCTTAGAACCTACGAGGACAAACTCAGAGATTCCCAGGGCGAAGATCAATCCATCACCCGCTATGGTTATGCACTTGCCTTGTTGAAAAACGGCAACTTGACGCAAGCTCGTGAGCAGATCAATACGTTGATTGCTCAGGATGATAATCGTCTGAGTTATCATCTGGCATTGGCTGATATTGAAATTGCGTCGGGTAGAATGGAGACGGCATTGGGGATCTATACTGATTTTCAACGTGTTTACCCTGATGATTGGGCGTTATCGATTAACCAGGTGCAAGCATTGTTGCGAGCCGGACAACCGCGCCAGGCCGTGCCTATTTTGCAAAGGCAGCTCGATGTGGGCGAATCTTCTGCAACCTTGTACCGATTGCTGGCTCAAGCCTACGGAGATATGGGACAGAAGAGCCAGTCACATGTTTGGCTGGCAGAGCATTATCATAGTTCAGGCCAACTGATGCAGGCTGCTGATCAGTTGCGGATTGCGGCCGATTATGCGCGTGGCGATGAGTTTGAACTGGCGAAAATCAGCTCTCGATTACGTCAGGTGGAAACGGATATAGCGATGATGGAACAAGTCCGATGAATAACAATATAGACCAGCAACGTCGCCGGTTAATCAAACAGTCTATCTCGGCGTCGACACTTGCTCTGGTTGCAGCCAGCGGGTTGGTGATGCCCCGGCTATTGCTGGCACACTGGCCAAATGATGCCTTTACTGCCGAAACACTCGAAGATGCGATCCTGGCCTCCCTCGGGGAAGCGGCAGAAGTGGACGATACCATTATCCAGTTTACTATTGGTTCACCACCCACCTATGCGGTGAATGGGGCTTCGGTACCGGTTGAAATTAATAGCAGTCTTGACAATATTCAACGTGTTGTCCTGCTGGTCGAAAAAAATCCCTATCCGTTGGCTCTCATGCTGGAGCCGACTGCTGCAGTGAGTTTTCCTTTTAAAACAATGTTAAAAGTGGCTGAAGATTCGGAGGTTATTGCGATGATCCGGGCGGACGATAAGCTTTATCGAACCAGTCGTTATGTGGAAATTGATATTGGCGGGTGTGCCTGATGACGGTAAACGCAAAAGATAGAATCCGAGCGAAACTGCTGGAAGGACAGACCGTGGTACGTATTCTGCTGGCACATCCGATGCATACCGGCCGGGGCAAAAACGAACAGGATGAACTTGTTCCGGCAGAGTTTATTCAGGACATACGTTGTTGGCGCAACAAAGAAGAAGTACTCACGATAAAATGTGGCACAGCGACTTCCCGTAATCCCTATTTTGCTTTTCAGCTGAATGGCGGTGAGATGGGCGATGTTATCCGCTTGCGCTGGGTAGACAATCTTGGTGCGAAAGGTGTTGCGGAAACCAAAGTAGTATGAGCCTGAAGCTTCGCGCCAACATATTTTTTGCGTTATTACTGTTGCTGTCGATGCTTGGCAGTATTGCTGTCCTGATTTCTAACGCTAAAAGTTCAGTGGCAGCCGAAGTTCGTTCCACCATGGATGCCTCCGCACATATTATTACCGTGACCCTGGCTGGCGGCAGTCTGAACAGGGATACCTCGGTCAGTGAGCATATGAACGAGCTGGTCAGAGCGCTCAGTGAAATTCGTAGTCTGCATATCCTGTTATTTGACCGGCAAGGGCTGATGTTTGAGGGAACGCCGGAAACCGAGTTAGAGATTCAGCCACCCGCCTGGTTCGTCAAATTACTGTTTCCTGATATCACACCACTTTCCAGGCGTTTTGGTACAGGTCATATGGTGATTTATCCGGCGCCGATGCTGGAAATCAGCGAACGCTGGCAGGATATTCGTGCCATTGTGGCGCTGGGGATGATTATTTTTGTTGTCGTGGCCCTGTTTATTTATTGGGGAGTGGGCTGGTTGATGCGACCGTTGAACCGGTTGCTTGATGCGTTGGCTGGCTTTGAGCGTGGCGACTTGCATATGCGTTTGCCACGTTTCTCGCTGAAAGAAATGGATAAGATCAGCCAGAGTTTTAATCGGGTGGGTGATGCACTTGAGCAGCGAACCACAGAAAACCGGCGTTTGGCCATGCTGGTCAGGCAGTCTGGTGATGCCATTTTGTCGCTGGATCATGCGGGTTATATTACCTTCTGTAATGCGGCGGCAGAGCGCTTGTTTGCGGGAGAAGCAGCGCTGCTGGGTGAATCATTGGCATCGATGCCATTTCAGGAAAATGCGCAGGCTATTATTGAAGTGCTAAGTGGGTTTCAGTCGGTTGAAAACCTTGAGGCGACACTAGCGCGAAAAGATGGTGAAGCTGTTTCTCTGTTGATTTCAACGGTGCCGCTGACCGAAAACGATGGCTGCGTTGCCGGCATGATTTGTACCTTGCGTGATATCACCGAGCATAAACAAGCTGCAAAAGCTCGGGCACAGCTACATGAAACCCGTTTGCTGACGCGACATCTGGATCAGGTTCAGGAGGCTGAGCGCCGCCATTTAGCCCGGGAATTACATGATGAGCTGGGGCAGTGTCTTACGGCGATCAAGACGGATGCTGTTTTGATCCGTAATCGATCCGAGATTGCTGATAATAAAATTTATCAGAGTGCTCAGGCAATTATTGATACTGCCAGTCATATTTACGATGTGGTGCATAATATGATTACGCGGTTACGGCCAAGTCCGCTGGATGATCTTGGATTGATGGCGACGTTGGAAGAAAGTGTCAGCAGCTGGCAACAACGACAGCCCGCTATTCGCTTTAGCCTGATTACCGAAGGCCAGTTGAATGGTCTTGATGAAGCGACCAATATGACGGTATTTCGTGTTGTACAGGAAGCCTTGACCAATGCAGTACGCCATGCCGAGGCCAGCAATATACTGGTTAAGGTGATACGCGAAGCCACAGAGGCGGATGATGTGCTGGTGATTAATATTCGGGATGATGGCAAAGGCATGATTGTTAATGACTTCCACTCCGATGTTGATTTTGGCTTGCTGGGCATGCGCGAGCGGGCACAACGTTTGGGAGGCAGCTTTGAATTGCAGAGTCAATCAGGCGCTGGTGTTAATCTGACGATCACCATTCCATTGGGAGTAAAGTCACAGTATGACGCTTAACAAAATATCGGTTTTATTAGTGGATGACCATGAGTTGGTTCGCGCCGGCTTTCGCCGCCTGTTAGAAGATGGTGATAAGTTTCAGGTTGTTGCTGAGTCGGGGGCTGGTGAGCAAGCGGTGCAGGATTTTAACAAGTACCATCCGGATGTCGTGGTGATGGATATTTCAATGCCGGGGATTGGTGGTGTTGGAGCGATTGAACGCATTATTGCGCGTGAGCCTTCGGCCAAAATTCTGGTGTTAAGCGTCCATGAAGACAGTGTGTTTACCACACGTGCCATGCAGGCTGGCGCGTTGGGCTTTATCCCCAAACGCAGTGCGCCGGAGGCGATGTTAAAAGCGGTCGAAATCGTTGCTCAAGGACGCACCTGTATTGCGCCGGAAATTGCTCAACAATTAGCCATGCAGAAACTGACGGGTTCGGAGAATCCACTGGATGTTCTCAGCCAGCGTGAGTTTGAAGTATTCCGTTTGTTGGCTGAAGGAAAAACCGTCAACGACATTGCCGATATTTTAAATTTGAGCCCCAAAACAGTAGGCACGCATCACACGAATATCAAACAAAAACTCAATGTATCAAACTCTGCCGAGTTAGCGCGTCTCGCGATTCGCAGTGGTTTGCTGGAAGCGTGATTTAGCAGTCAGTCTGCTATATTTCTGCTTTTTGTCACAATCCTCGCCTGCCATAGGCTCCGCCTTCAGCGCATTGTTGTCGGCGTTGAAATCAACGGTTGCAAATTAGCGTAATATCCTTTTTCATACAGCCATTTTGTTGTTCTGTATTGTTGTCAGCCTTATTTCTAAGGATTTGTAGATTCGTGAATCTGGTGTTTCAGGTGAACCTCATCATCGCGATGCTGTTTATTATCATCTGCGGTCTGGGGGTAATTAATACTCTGGATGATATTCGCTTGAGAGTGGATCATGAGCTGAGTGTTTCTACAGAGGTTGCCCATTATGTGATTGAGGCGCAAATGGCTCGTCTGGAGATGGAGGTAAAGGAGCAGAATATCCCGCCTTCTGAGTGGGCTTCGCGCTTTCATTTGGAAGACTTGTACGAATTACTGCATGTGGATATTGAGCTGATTGCTGTCAATGGTGAACTGTTGGATACCAATCATTCGGCAGCCAGAATGACAGCAACAAATTTGCCCGGCTGGTTTGAAAATGCGCTTAAAGCCTATCTGGGGCATACCGAAACCATCATTACACCTATTGACCTTGCAGGACAGCACCTTGGCGATATTGTCATTCGTCCCAGCTTTACGGCTGAATGGAACGATATACGCAGTTATATTAAAAAAACGATGATGCCATTGATACTGACATTTCTCATTGGCAGTTTGATTATTGCGCTGATTGCTTCACTGGTGCTGCGCCCGGTTGCTGAAATGCTGTCCGGTAAAATAAAAACGAAGCCACCATCGCGTTCACGGTTTACTTTTTTCCGTTTGAATCAATTGGTGGCGGTAAACCAGCAACTCAGACTGTTGAAACAACGTTACCTGGATACGGATCAAAAAATAGAAGTACTGAATCAGCAGTTAATTACGATTCAGGAAACAGAGCGAAAGCGGCTTTCTGCGGAGCTGCATGATGAGATCGGCCAGCATCTGACGGCGATTCGGTTTGATTTAAATGCTATCCGGAATTCTGCGTCGTTAGCGGAAGCCAAAACCAGTGCAGCAATGATTGATTCGGTGCATCACCGCATGACCGGAATTGTTCGTTCGATGTTGCAGCGTCTTCGACCACCGGAGCTGGCAGAGTTAGGCCTGCATGGAGCAGTGACCGCATTGGTGAACGACTGGTCGTTGCATTATCCCGGCCATCATGTCGCGTTAGCTATCGAAGGGCATTGCAATCACCTGAATGAAATAGAACAGCTGACGGTGTATCGGATTCTTCAGGAATGCCTGACAAACATTGGTCGACATGCCGGAACCGCAAACATTAAAGTAAACATTCTGCTACGCTGCAGTGATAACGAGATATACATGAGGGTCGGTGACGATGGGAAGGGTTTTGATGTGAGCAAAACCAGTAACGGTTATGGGCTGACAGGGATGAAAGAGCGCGTTGAAGCATTGGGTGGTCGATTTGACGTGCAGACTACACCTGATGAAGGGGTGACGGTTAGCGCCATCTTTCACACTGAAGGGATTGTTGAATGAAAAATAAAATCCGTATATTACTGGCGGACGATCACGAAGTCGTCAGATCCGGACTGGCAAGAATGCTCGAACGTCAGGAAGATATGCAGATAATTGGTGAAGCAGTAACCGGCGAACAAGCCTATCAAATGTATACCGAGCTCTCGCCGGATATCCTGATTATGGACATGAGTATGCCGGGAATTGGCGGTTTGGAAGCCTTAAGACGGATTCTGGTGAGGTACACCAAAGCGCGCGTTATCATGTTTTCCATGCATGAGAATGTCACGCTGGCGGTACAGTCAATGAATGCGGGAGCTGCTGCCTATCTTGCCAAATCAGGGGAGTCTGAGGATATTGTGAAAGCGATCCGTCAGGTGATGCAGGGAAAAAGCTATTTGAGTTCTGAAATGGCACAGCGAATTGCCTTGCAAAGTGTATCGGGATCAGAAGATCCTGCCCAGAGGCTGACGGTGCGGGAGTTTGAAGTATTCCGGCTGTTGGCGGAAGGACATTCACTGGAATATATTGCCGAGACGCTAAATCTTGGCCAGAAAACGGTCGCAAATTACCAAACAATGCTCAAACAGAAGCTAGGTTTTCATTCCTCGGTAGAGCTGGTACGCCTTGCTATCAAATATAACGTAATTAAAAGTCATTGAATTTCTCAGCCCTTGTCAGGGGTAAACTGATGACTAACGGGAAGTTTTTCCCTGTTCGGGAGGAAATCCCGATATCGCAGTGATGGACTCCTAATGAATCTCAGGCAAAATCGGAATAAAGTCACAGCTTCATGAGAACAGCCCTCGCTGACATCATGAGAGATAAAAACTATATTGAGGACAACTTTATGAAGCTGAAAACATTATCAATTGCAATGATGGGGTTAGCCG
>CANRLD010000091.1 GCA_947631375.1 uncultured Methylophaga sp.
GCAATCATAATGACATCCAGATCCTGACGCGGCTGAATCTGATTGTAAACAATCGCAAAACCGTGAGCAAACGCCAGAGTAGCGCCCTGCTTCAGATTCGGTTCAATTTCATCTTTATACAAGGTAGATTGGAACTCGTCTGGTGTTAACACCATTACCAGATCGGCCTGACTCACTGCTGTTGCTGTATCGCTTACTTTCAGGCCAGCACCTTCTGCCTTGGCAATAGACGATGATCCGGCACGCAGGGCAACAGTCACATCCACACCTGAATCTTTCAGATTGCAGGCATGAGCATGGCCTTGTGAACCGTAGCCGATAATCGTGACCTTCATCCCACGTATCAATGACAGATCACAGTCTTTATCATAATAAATGTTCAAACTCATTCTTAATTCCTTCGTTTTTAAATCAAGTCAATTGCAGGCATTTTTCGCCACGGGCGATGCCAGAAACGCCACTGCGTACGGTTTCGAGAATTTTATGCTCGGACAACACCTCGATAAAAGAATCCAGTTTGCTGCCTGCACCAGTTAATTCAATCGTATAGGTTGATGCGGTGACATCAATAATACGTCCACGGAAAATATCAGCCAGACGTTTTATGTCTTCACGCTGATCCATGGTCATCGCTTTCACCTTTATCAGCATCATTTCACGTTCAATATGCGGTCCGCTGGAAAGCTCCATTAATTTCACTACGTCAACCAGCTTGTTCAATTGCTTAGTGATCTGTTCAACAACGCGGTCAGTACCGCTGGTGACAATCGTCATCCGTGATAACGACGCATCTTCCGTTGGTGCGACGGTTAATGACTCGATATTATATCCACGGGCCGAAAACAAACCAGCGACACGCGATAACGCCCCTGCTTCATTTTCTATCAGAATCGAGATGATATGACGCATTATGACAACTCCCGTTCCGGATCTTGTGGTAAATCACTGTAAGGTGACATGTGCATTTCATTATGGGCTTTGCCCTGAGCGATCATCGGATAAACGTTTTCCGTTTGATCGGTAACGATATCCAGAAATACCAGCCGATCTTTCATTGCAAACGCTTCTTCCAGCTTTGGACGTAAATCTTCAACCCGCTCAATACGAATACCAACATGACCATAGCTTTCCGCCAACTTAACAAAGTCTGGCAGCGACTCCATATAAGAATGCGAGTACCGGTTCTGGTAGAAAAACTCCTGCCACTGACGCACCATGCCCAGGTAGCGATTGTTCAATGCAACAATTTTCACTGGCAGACCGTATTGCAAACAGGTCGAAAGCTCCTGAATACACATCTGAATACTGCCTTCGCCAGTTACACAGATAACAATATCATCCGGGAAAGCAAGCTGAACGCCCATCGCTGCGGGCAAACCAAAGCCCATCGTTCCCAAACCACCAGAGTTGATCCAGCGGTTCGGTTTACTGAAACCATAATATTGTGCAGCCCACATCTGATGCTGCCCAACGTCAGAGGTCACATAGGCATCACCCTTCGTTATTTCGTGAATAAGCTCGATAACCGCTTGGGGCTTGATTTGGTCGCTGTTACGATCGTATGACATACATTTTTTTGCACGCCATCCATTGATTATCTGCCACCAATCGGCCAACGCGGCCTGATCCGGTTGTGTTTTGCTTAATTCCAGCAAGTGATTCATATCTGCCAGTACATCCGCAACATTGCCAACAATAGGCACGTCAACCGAAATGGTTTTTGAAATGGATGATGGATCAATATCAATATGTATGATCTTGGCATGCGGGCAGAATTCCGCAATCTTGCCGGTAACACGATCATCAAAACGGGCGCCAATCGCAATCAGCACATCACAATCGTGCATTGCCATATTCGCTTCATAGGTGCCATGCATACCTAACATGCCAAGAAACTGCTCGTCATCCCAAGGATAAGAGCCCAGTCCCATTAAGGTGGAGGTAATCGGGTACCCCAATTTACGAACAAAAGTGCGTAACGCATCAGAAGCATTACCCAGCACCACGCCGCCACCGGTATAAATCATCGGTTTTTTAGCAGTCAACAAAAGGTCTATAGCCCGTTTAACCTGTCCAGGATGCCCTTTGGTAACAGGTTGATAAGAGCGCAGATGTACCTGCTCAGGATAAACATACGGGATCTTGATATTCGGATCAGTGATGTCTTTAGGAACGTCGATCACTACAGGTCCCGGACGACCTGTTGTTGCCACGTAAAAGGCCTTTTTAAAGGTCTCTGCCAGATCGTTGATATCTTTCACCAGGAAATTGTGCTTAACGCAAGGACGTGTAATCCCTACAGAGTCGACTTCCTGAAAAGCATCACTGCCAATATTGGCTGTCGCAACCTGCCCGGTGATAACAACCATTGGAATAGAATCCATATAGGCGGTTGCAATCCCGGTTACAGCATTGGTTGCGCCAGGACCTGAGGTAACCAGAACAACACCCGGCTTTCCCGTCGCGCGCGCATAGCCATCAGCTGCGTGTGTTGCTGCCTGTTCATGACGCACAAGAATATGCTTGATCTCTTCCTGGTTATACAGTGCATCGTAAATATGCAGCACTGCACCACCTGGGTAACCAAACAAATATTCAACTCCCTCGTCTTTCAGACAATGGACCAGAATCTCGGCGCCGCTTAATTCCACGTCTTCCTCTCTCGAACCGCTATTGCGTTCTGCATCAAAATATTAAACGGGTAAAGTTACTGCTAATACCCGCTAAGGTCAAGAAAAACCGCCTCTCCCTGCCTCTGGGGCTTTTCGTAAAAAAATAACTTTTCGGCGGCAAAACTATCTCGTTATGGCATAATTTCAGTTATGACAAAACATACCATAAACAGTATTACCATTACCCGGCCTGACGACTGGCATCTTCACTTGCGGGACAATAGTGCATTGCAACGGACGGTTGCCGATAGTGCGCGTTGCTTCGGACGCGCCATTGTCATGCCCAATCTACAACCGCCAGTCATTAACGCGGAACAAGCGGCAAGCTATCGGCAGCGCATCCTGGCTGCCCGTCCAGCAGGTTCACAGTTTGAACCACTGATGACGCTTTACCTCACTGATAATACAACACCTGAGGATATTATTGCCGCTGTTAAGTCCGGGTTTATTAAAGCAGTCAAATTATATCCTGCCGGCGCAACCACCAACTCTGCTGCCGGTGTGACAAATATAGCAAATTGTTATGCTACGCTTGAAACGATGCAAGAGCTTGGCCTGCCACTCTTGATTCATGGCGAAGTAACGCATAAGCACATTGATATTTTTGATCGCGAAAAAGTATTTATTGACGAAAAACTGATTCCACTGTTACGCGACTTTCCGGAACTGAAAGTTGTTTTTGAACATATCACTACCCGGGAAGCGACTGACTTTGTCGCTGAAGCAAGCAATTTTGTGGCGGCAACGATTACCCCTCACCATCTGCTACTCAACCGTAATGATATGCTGGTCGGCGGTATTCGCCCACACCACTTCTGTCTGCCTGTACTCAAGCGCAATACTCATCAACAGGCATTAATTACTGCCGCAACCAGTAGTAATCCAAAGTTTTTCCTCGGCACCGATAGTGCCCCACACGCTCAACATACTAAAGAAAATGCTTGTGGTTGTGCGGGTGTTTACAGCGCACATGCAGCGATCGAGCTCTATGCGGAAGTATTCGATGCTGCCGAATGTCTGGAGAAACTAGAAGGCTTTGCCAGCTTTTATGGCGCAGATTTCTATGGTTTGCCACGCAATTCACAACACATCACCTTGCAGAAAACAGAATGGCAGATTGCCGAAACGCTGAGCGTTGCCGATGAAGCGCTGGTGCCAATGCGTGCTGGGGAAACGATTCGTTGGAAACTGGTTTAATCAATACTTGACCAGCCAGACTGGTCAAGCATCTTTCGTTTGTTGATTATACCGCTGCGAACGCTTGCTCCAAATCGCCGATAATATCGTTGATATGCTCAATACCAATGCATAATCTCAACATCTCCGGAGTCACCCCCGCGGTGGCCAGTTCAGTTTCGGACAGTTGCCGGTGAGTAGTCGAAGCCGGATGACAGGCTAATGATTTAGTGTCGCCGATATTCACCAGTCGTTTGATCATTTTTAGCGCATCATAAAACTTCACACCACTGCTAAAACCGCCTTTGATACCAAACGTCAGTAACGATGAGGGTTTACCGGCAAAGTATTTTTGTGCCAAATCGTAGTATTCGTCCCCTGGCAATCCAGCATATTTCACCCATTCCACTTTAGGATGCTGTTTTAAATACATCGCAACGGCGAGCGCATTATCACAGTGTCGTTCCATCCGTAAAGCCAAGGTTTCTATTCCTTGCAACAATAAAAATGCATTCATTGGCGATAAGGCTGAACCAGTATTACGCAATGGCACAGTACGCGCTCTGGCAATATAGGCAGCGTCACCAAATTGCTCGGTATAGACCACTCCGTGATAAGCCGGTTCAGGCTGACTCAACATCGGAAAGCGGTCTTGATGTTCACGCCAGGGGAATTTCCCCGAATCGACAATAACCCCGCCCAAGGTCGTGCCATGGCCTCCCATATACTTGGTCAACGAGTGCACCACAATATCAGCACCATATTGAATCGGTGTCAGTAGCATCGGCGTTGCCACCGTATTATCGACAATAACCGGTACACCATGAGTATGCGCCATCGTGGCGATTGGTTCAATATCAATAATATTGCCGGCTGGATTACCGATCGATTCACAAAATATGGCTTTGGTTTTTGCATCGATCAGTTTTTCCAGATCGGCAGCCTGATCAGTTGCTGCAAAACGCACTTCAATTCCCAGTGATGGCAGCATGTGGGCAAACAAAGTATAGGTGCCACCATACAGCTGTGGCGTAGTCACAATGTTATCGCCTGCTTCAGCGATGGTCAGGATGGCATAATGAATAGCTGCGCTGCCCGCCGAGGTTGCCAGTGCGGCCAGACCACCTTCCAGTGCCGCAACCCGCTTTTCCAGCACATCCCAGGTTGGATTCATAATCCGGCTGTAAATATTGCCAGGTACATCCAGATTAAACAGATCAGCACCATGCTGGGCATTATCAAACTCAAAGGCGACCGTTTGATATATTGGTGTTGCGCAGGACTTGGTGACAGGATCCGTTTCGTAACCTTCATGAAGGCAAATAGTTTCTTTTTTCATCGTCATCTCGCGTTGTTATTGGTATTCTCTGAGTGTACGGCTATAAACATGAAATGCAATCATTCGCAAAACATGTGCTCCTGGCATTTGTTCTATCATTGCCTCCATTACCCATAAATTTCAGGAGAAGTAACCATGAAAATACTAATGGTCCTTACCTCGCACGACAAACTTGGCAATACTGATGAAAAAACCGGTTTCTGGCTGGAAGAATTAGCCGCCCCCTACTATGTGATGAAAGATGCCGGTGCAGAATTAGTTCTGGCTTCACCAAAAGGTGGTCAACCGCCCATGGATCCCAAAAGCAGCCAGCCGGAGTTCCAGACGGATGCAACCCGTCGTTTTGAACAGGACGCTGAGGCGAATAATCAGTTGGCCAACACCGTTAAATTGGCCGATATCCAGACCTCTGATTTTGATGCTGTGTTTTATCCTGGTGGCCATGGTCCGTTATGGGATCTGGTTGACGATAAACACTCCATCGCAATCATTGAAAGTTTTGTGCTCGCCAATAAACCTGTCGCGGCTGTCTGTCATGCCCCTGCAGTGTTGTTAAACGTGAAAACGATTGGTGATGATCCGTGGATTAAAGGCAAAACGGTTACTGCATTTTCAAATAGTGAAGAAGATGCGGTAGGCTTGTCAGCCATCGTTCCTTTTTTACTGGAAGACGCACTCAAACAACGTGGCGCTCTCTTTAAAAAGGGCGATGATTGGACGTCATTTGTTGTGACAGATGGCGTACTCATTACAGGGCAAAACCCGGCATCATCAGAAGCCACGGCAACCACCCTGTTAAAGCAGTTGGCTTAATGCCAACTTATTTTTAATACAATTACGGAAGCATTATGGCGAAAGCAACAGCAAGACACATTCTGGTAGACAGCGAAGAAATCTGTCTGGAACTGAAACGTGAAATCGAAGAAGGCGCAGATTTTGCCGCCATTGCCAAAGAGCATTCTTCCTGTCCCTCCAGCCGTCAGGGTGGTGATTTGGGTGAGTTTGGCCCGGGTATGATGGTGCCGGAGTTCGATAAAGTCGTTTTTTCTGCCCCGGTAAACACCGTACAAGGTCCAGTAAAAACACAGTTTGGCTATCACCTGCTGGAAGTCACCAGCCGTACCGAGTAATCCTCAGACCGGCTCGGCAAAACAACCTTAACGGTTTTTTTAAGAAGCCAGTTGCTTATGCAGCTGGCTTTTTTTATTTCACCATGACACTCCAGCACCGAAATTCGCTGGGCTACGCCTAAGCACGACACAGCAAATTTATCAAAATTTGCTTAGAACAATTCATCATATGGCGGTGCTTTCTGAAACTTGACCCAGCTTCCGTTCGCCTGACTCCTATCAGGCTCCTGGAACCGAGTCTTTCCAAGAAGTCATCATGGTTAAGATCAAGCTCACCGAATCCGCAGTCGATTGAGCAACGGCTGGGCAGCAGCTTGCCACGCCCCGTGCGCGACGGCAGGGTGTCGTGGACGATTGGAAAAAGAATTTGTGTGTCCATGAGTTTAAGCAACAAGCGCCATCAGAGATAGGATGCTTTATCTTTCCCACCGCCATATAAAAAGCACTTCAAACAAAAGCGAAAAATACTGCTGATGCTAACGGTAAAAATTGGAAGGTGTCACGCCGAAATGGCACTTGAACATTGCGGTATACGCGCTTTGACTGCTATAGCCATGTGCCAATGCGACCTGAACGACTGGCATGCCTTGTGCCAGACTTTCAAGCGAAAGAAGTAAGCGTGCTAACTGGCGCCATTGCCCAAATGTAATGCCTGTGTGCTGTCGAAACTGGCGATGAAACGTTTTTGTACTCATTGCCAGTAGCTTGGCCCACTCGCTCGCTGTTGTTGAATCATCAGGTTGTTTCGCTAGTTGCGCACAGACCCGAATTAGACGTTTGTCTTCAGGCCAGGGTAAATGAAAAGGCAAGACAGGAATCTCTTTTAACTCATCAAGGAGCAGACGCATGAGACGTCCATCACGG
>CANRLD010000092.1 GCA_947631375.1 uncultured Methylophaga sp.
GTACAAGGTATCTTGCATTTTATTGATGGCAAAGATGCCGCGGAAATTGTTGCAGCACCTCGCTTGCACCATCAATACCTGCCAGATCAAATCCAAATGGAAACGCCAGGCTTTAGTGAAGCCGATCAACAGGATCTGCAGGCTCGCGGTCATCAGCTGCAAGTGCTAAACCGCCAGTTTGGCAATATGCAGGTGATTGTTGTCGACAAAAAAACGGGGCAACTCAGTGCGGCCAGCGATCCACGCGGTGAAGGCATGGCTCTCGTTGACACCATCGCTCCCCTACACTAAAACAGCTTAAAGCCTCATATCGGCCGGCATGACACCTTTGCGAGCTTGTACTAAAGCGCTGCCCTCCATCACTATCAATGCAACCAGTGCCAGCGAAATCGGCAGCAATGAAAACCAGCCTAATACGGAGCGCTGAATCATCCGCATCGCTTGATCTGCCTGCATCGATAGCAAAAACCAGCCAATACCAAATATGACGGCAGCTACTAAATAAGCAATCAATAGGTATTGGCAACGCTTCCAGGCTAGCTGCCAGTGTGCTTTGACTAGCTCCGTTTGTTGCTGTGAAGAATGAGCTTGGTAAGCGATTGAGGCAATCATCGCCAACGATCCCAGCAGCGATAATGTGACCACCAGCCACGGCGTTCGAGTACCAAATAAAATCGCCGGCACAAAGAAATGAAAGATCGCCACATTGAACATAACGCGTTCATGCGGCTTGCTCGCTTCGTGGTAAATTACAGCCATATCCTGTCTCCTCTGTTTATAAAGGCAGTGCCAACATGTTGCACTTGATTGATAGCCATTGCCATCTGGATTTTGCTGATTTCGACGCTGACCGCGATGCGGTTCTGCAACGTTGCTTGCAGTCAGGCATCCACAACATCGTCGTACCCGGTGTCACTGTTGCAAATTGGCCGCGACAAATTGCGCTCTGTCAATACTATCCTCAACTGGCACTGGCATTGGGTTGTCACCCGATGTTTATGTCTGAACACCCAGACGATGCCCTGCAACAACTCGCTCACGCCATACAACAACACACGCCAGTGGCTATCGGTGAGATTGGACTGGATTTTTATCTGCCAGATTTCAATAGCCAGCAGCAACTATCGTTATTTGAGGCGCAACTGGATCTTGCTGAAAAAAATTCACTGCCCGTTATTTTGCATGTCCGTAAAGCGCACGACCAGGTGCTGAAGCTGCTGCGGAAAAAAGCATTACCCGGCGGTATTGTTCACGCCTTCAGCGGCAGTGCCCAACAAGCTGAACACTATCGCCGGCTCAATTTTCTAGTCGGTATCGGCGGCGCATTAACTTATCCTCGAGCAAAACGTCTGCAGGGTTTATTTACTCAATTGCCACTCTCACAAATTGTGCTGGAAACTGACGCGCCGGATATGCCTCTTCATGGGTATCAGGGTCAGCGAAACTCCCCTGAATATCTTCCGATCGTCCTTCAGAAACTAAGCCAGTTACGTGGTGAAACCGCTGAGCACATTGCCGCCGTCACCAGTGCCAATTGCCAACGGCTGCTATCGTTCTAAATGCATCATGATAAAACCTGTCTCGTTTGCAACTACAGCTTGTTACCGCTCAGCATCCCCATGATCTAATCCAGGCGGTCAATCAGACTTCATCAATACCACAAAATATCACTGGTGATTTTGCCATTGCTCCGCGGTTATCGGAAAATAGTCCATTACTCATTAGTACAAGGGAAAACCGGATGGCGTATGACAGCCCGTTATTTGAACGTACCCGTATTCTGCTTGGCGATACCGGTATTGAACGCCTGCAAAACAGTCATGTTTTTATCGCCGGCGTCGGCGGCGTCGGTTCGTTTACCGCTGAAGCATTGGCACGTATGGGAGTTGGGAAATTAACCCTGGTAGATCATGATGTTGTTGCAGCGTCGAATACCAACCGGCAATTGATTGCCTTGGCCTCGACTCTCGGTAAGTTAAAAGTCGATGTGATGGCCGAGCGCATTGCAGAGATAAATCCGCTTTGTGAAGTTCATTTGGTGACTGACTTTTTAACACCGACCACCATGCCCGAAGTATTGACTCAAGGGTTTGATGTGATCGTAGATGCCATCGACAGCCTGAGCAGCAAAACGGCCTTATTGGAAACAGCGTGGCGTAATCAAATACCCGTCTTTTCCAGTATGGGCGCTGGCGGCAAACTGGACCCAACGCAGGTGCGTACTGCTGATCTAATGGATACCTCAATTTGCAAACTGGCAAAACAGATCCGCGCTCAGCTGCGCAAGCGGGGTATCGGTAAAGGCATTCAGACTGTTTATTCTCTGGAGCCGCCATTGCCACCGTTGCCACCAGAGCCAGTCAGTCATGGTCGTCCCCGGGCGGTAAATGGCACTGTCAGTTATATGCCATCCATTTTTGGTTTAACGCTGGCAGGACTGGTAGTGAATCACCTTGCAGGAAATGCTCGCCGTGTCTGATCCAGCCAATGTGCTTAACTGCACAGCTGAGCGTCAACATCAATTACAAGACTTGCTCAAACCGTTTGGGATCGTCATCAAACCCGTAAGCCTGAACGAACCGATCCCCGGTAGTTTTTTTGGCGATCGTGAAGCTGGTCTGCTCGGTAATCAGTTGTTACTGCGAGCCGATACGCCTGTTCACTCTGCTTTGCATGAAGCCGGGCACTATATCTGTATGGATGAAGAGCGGCGCCAAACCTTGGATACCAATGCTGAAGGCGATTATGACGAAGAAAACGGGGTGTGTTACCTGCAAATTTTGCTTAGTAACTATCTGCCTGATGTCGGTCAACATCGCATGATGCAGGATATGGATAGCTGGGGTTACAGCTTTCGCCTGGGCAGTGCCAAAGCCTGGTTTGAAAATGATGCCGAAGATGCACAGCAATGGTTACGCCGGCACAACATTATTGATGAACACAATCAACTCACCTGGCAACTGCGCGCATCGTTATCTTAAAATTGCAGCGCGTTGGTGAGCTGTTTATAATACGCCCTGTCTTAGGGGAGTAGTCTACCCACTTTGGTGCGTGAATCTGTCAACATACTTGCGTCCTCAAGACGCATGGCAGATTCGTGTCTTTCAACTGAATGACATTGGCAAGACCTGAGGCAAATAGCAACTCTACAGGCGGGTAGTTGCTATTTGCCTTTGGTTTTTTATCCCCGCCGGAGTTTTCAACATCATGGAAGCCTTTCTCCTCTCCACCGCTACCGTCGCTCTCGCTGAAATCGGTGATAAAACCCAACTCCTTTCATTGCTACTGGCCGCCCGCTTTCGTGCGCCGCTACTCATCATCAGCGGTATTTTTATTGCGACGCTGATTAATCATGGATTGTCAGCATCTCTCGGCGTCTGGCTCACAGAAATCATCTCCCCACAAAGCGGAAAACTACTGATAGGTTTCAGTTTTATCGCTGTCGCTTTTTGGGTACTCATTCCCGATAAAGAAGAAGAAATCTCGTCCAATCTCAATCGTTACGGTGCCTTTATCGCAACAGTTGTCTTGTTTTTCCTGGCGGAAATTGGCGATAAAACTCAAATTGCCACCATTCTGCTGGCAGCACAGTACCAGCAGCTACTGTTGATAACGCTGGGCACCACACTCGGTATGATGTTGGCAAACGTCCCCGTGGTACTGTTTGGTCACAAATTGATGCAGAAACTACCACTTAATGTTGCGCGCTATGTAGCTTTTTCAGTTTTTCTGGTGATGGGCGTTATCACTTTTCTGCTTTGACAGCATCAATGGTAAATTCATACTGTAAACAATTTCGACAGCCTTCCAGGGAGAATATATGAGCCACACCATCAGCTCACCGGTAACCGAATTGCTGACACAACATGCCATCGACTTTGAAGTGATTGAGATCCCGCTCAGCGAAGATAAAAAGCCCATCCGCAGCCTTGAGGAATTACTTGGCAGCCAGGGACGTAATCCTGACTCTGTTATTCGCAGTCTGCTGTTTCGCACCGGCACTGATAAGTTTGTCTTGCTGGCGGTGGCCGGCGGTGGCCGCGCAGACTGGGCAACACTGCGCAAACACCTGGATGAGCGCAAATTGCGGATGGCAGAGTTTACTGAAGTAGAGTACGCCACCGGTTATGTTATTGGTGCCGTGCCACCCATTGCACTCCCGAAGTCGGTTACCGTGCTGGCTGATGAAAGCATCTTTGCTTATGATGAAGTCATCATCGGCAGTGGCGTGTTGGGTTATGCTCTGGCACTCTCTACCAACGATTTACAAGAAATCATGGTAGATGTCCCGCTGGGTGAATTCGTCAAAAGCTGACAATTTCTGTTGTCCAGCTGGCAATAAACGCGTTGTCGAAAATACCTTTTCGGCAACGCGTTTACTAATCTGATTAAGCTTTATCTAATTTAGTATTCTCTAATGTAGATTATCTCGATACAATTCGAGGATGACCAGACTGTTAACAATGCCGCCATGATAGTAACCACACCGGCTTTTCCTGAGCTGTTGGAGTTACAACAGCACGCCCAAGATGCTGCAAATCTGCTTAAGCAAATGAGCAATGAACATCGGTTAATGATTTTATGCGCTTTGGGACGGCAGGAATATTCGGTTAGCGAGTTAAATGCGTTGGTACCATTAAGCCAGTCGGCATTATCCCAACACCTTGCCAGTCTACGAAAGGCTGAATTAGTTACCACCCGAAAAGCCTCACAAACAGTTTATTACCGCCTGCATAGCGATGCCGCACTACGCATTATTGATGTGTTGCAATCGCTTTATTGTCCGAATTATCAATCGCCCCCTTCCCGTGGAGAAACATCATGAGCTATTCCAGTGAAAAATCAGACAACCTTTTCCAGCACGCCTCAGCCGCTGATTTATGTATTATTGATGTCAGAACCGCCGCTGAAGTACGCGCAAAATCGTTACCTGGCGCCATTCATATTCCATTACAGGATATTACCGCCGACACGGTACAGCAGGCGGTTCAGGCACAACATAACAGCTCAGGAAAAGTGTACTTTTTATGTCAGTCAGGGCGACGTGCTGAAATTGCCGCTAAACAGCTGGATGGCAAAATAGCGCGGCAGCTAGTCGTTATTGAGGGGGGGATTCAAGCAGTAGAACGCTCTCAACCAGCACTAATACTCTCTCAAGGCAATGCTATCTCTATCGAACGCCAGGTACGCATCGCTGCGGGCAGTCTGGTACTAACAGGGGTTATTGCTGGGGTACTACTACATGCTGGCTGGTTAGCATTATCCGGTTTTGTCGGTGCCGGACTTATTTTCGCTGGTATCACCGATACCTGTGCCATGGGCCTGCTACTCGCCAGAATGCCTTGGAATAAATAAGCTCACAGACTGAGCTGCATTTCAAAAGTTGGACGTTGATCTAACCTTTGCACTGCACCCCAAATGTCGTCATCGCAAGCATTTACACAATCCGTCATCGCGAGGCCGATAGGCCGTGGCGATCTAGTCGGGCTTTAACAGCAAAAGACGGGACTGGATTGCTTCGCTGCACCGCAATGACGAGGGTCGGCGTAGATTGCTGTTTGATCACTGCGCTGACAGTCACTATTGTCAGGCAGACTGTATGCAATTACGTCCTTGTTGTTTTGCTTGATAAAGTTGCTTGTCTGCTCGATCAATCAACTCTTTAAACTGGTTATTTTGTGAAGGAATCATCGTACTCACGCCCAGGCTGATCGTAAGTAACTGACTGATTTTGGAACGTTCATGCGGGATTTGCTGCTTGAAAATAAGCTGGCGACAACGCTCAGCCACTGCTAATCCGGCTTTTTCATCAGTCTCAGGTAATAACATCACAAATTCTTCGCCACCAAAACGGCCAAAAAAATCCCGCGTTCGCGTGGCTGCGCCATTTAAGACTTCAGCTACTTGTTTCAGACAATCATCGCCCTGCAAGTGACCATAACAATCGTTATATTCTTTGAAAAAGTCGATATCAATAATAATCAGTGAGAGTGGCTGCTTGTTCTGCCGCGCTTTTAACCACTCGGTTTCCAGCACCATATTAAACATACGGCGGTTGGCAACCCCGGTTAAACCATCTTTGAAAGACAGCTCTTCCAGCTCTTTTTGTAAGGTGATGAGTTTCTGCTCCGTTTTTTTACGTTCACTGATATCAAACATAAACCCTATCAGTGCATCCACTTCGCCATTGTCTTTACGCACCACATGCACGACATCGCGGATCCAAATATATTCGCCATCTTTGGTTAACGCTCGATAATCTGCTTCATGATCAATGCCAGATTGTGATTGGCTAACGCAGTAATCCACAACCCATTGCCGATCTTCTGGATGCATCCGATTGGCCCAGTCTTCAACTGTTTGCCAACTGGATGGCGCCCAGCCCAATAATGCTTCAATCTGTGGACCGATATAAGCAAACTGCAGTGTCGACCAGTCAATCTTCCACGGAATGGCTTTGGTAGACTCAAGCAATGTTTTGTAGACATCACTTTCGGTTTGAATATCGTTGATCAGATCCGTCATGACAAAACCTTTATTAATAGCTGGATGGTAACCATTCCTGTATAAAATCCAATGCCATAGATGCCATCCAGGGTCAGGTATAAACTCTAACGAATTCTGCGGGCACGGACGGCACGGCCTTTCACTTTACCCTCGGCTAAATAATTCATCGCCTGCCGCAAGGCCGATTTACTGACAGCGACATAGCTCGACATATCAAAAATATCAATTTTGCCAATATCAGCGCCTTCCAGACCAGCATCGCCGGTTAACGCACCGAGAATATCACCGGGCCGGATTTTATTTTTGCGACCAGCATCCAACTGAATGGTCACCATACTGGCTTCCAGACGGTAGCTGTCATCCCGATCCAAGGATACCGGTACATCACAACGACAGCGTTTCTTCTGGTACTTTTCAATTGCCAGCATCCGCGGCACTTCCGGCTCAGCCACCAGACTCATTGCCAAACCGGATTCTCCGGCACGTCCGGTCCGGCCGATACGATGTACATACACTTCAGGATCACGCGGCAACTCATAATTAATTACCATTTCAACAGCTTTGATATCCAGCCCCCGCGCGGCAACATCTGTCGCCACCAACACCGGACAGCTTTGGTTGGCAAAACACACTAAGACCTGATCA
>CANRLD010000093.1 GCA_947631375.1 uncultured Methylophaga sp.
TAAAGTCTCGACAGACATTTCTTCCCGGCGTTTGGGTAGCACAAGCGAATATAACGATCATGGCTACACGCTAAGTTTGGTGCAGCCGCTTTATCGACGGCATAACTTTGTGCAGTCACGTCAGGCAGGTATTGCCATTGAAGCGGCGGCGGCCAATTATCAATTTGCTGAACAGGCATTAATTGTCCGGGTTGCCGAGCGCTATTTTGCGGTATTAGGCGCTGAAGATGATTTGAGCTTTGCTTTGGCGGAGCTGGAAGCGATTGAAAAACAACTTGCGCAGGCTGAACAGCGCTTTGAAGTTGGCTTGGCCACCATTATTGATGTCAGTGAAGCCAGAGCAGCGTTTGATATTGCCAATGCTGCACTAATAGCAGCTGAAACTGCCGTGGCCAATACGCGGGAAGCACTACGGGAAACGGCCGGTGAATATCCCGGTGAACTGGCAGAGCTGAAAGCAAAAACGCCACTGATTAAACCTGAACCCGAAAGTATTGATGAGTGGAGCGAACAGGCTATAGTGATGAATCCATTGCTGCTTGCCGCTGGAAGCCATGTCGGCCTGGCCAGAGAAAGCATTGAGTTCGAACGCAGTAGTCATTATCCAACGCTGGATCTGGTAGCACAAAAAGACTACAGCTCTAAAAGTGGTAGCAGTCTGACCAGCGATAGCAATAAAACCCATGAGAAAGTCTTGGGACTGCAGGTCAATATCCCGATTTATGCCGGCGGTGTTGTACGTTCCCGCACTCGTGAAGCCAGCTTTCGTCTGGATGAAGCAATGCAAAATGAAGAAGAGCAGCGTCGGGCCATCATGCGGCAGACACGTGCTGCTTATAATAGCGTGATGTCGGGGATCAGCCAGGTAAAGGCATTAAAGCAGGCGGTTTATTCCAATCAAAAAGCACTGGAATCGACCGAAGCCGGATTTGATATAGGCACCCGCACTACGGTGGATGTATTAAATGCCCGCCGTGAACTCTTCGGCGCTTTGCGGGACTATTCCCGTTCTCGCTATGATTATGTGGTCAATACATTGCGATTAAAGCAGGCTGCCGGCATTGTGAGTGTCAATGACATTGAGCAAATCAACCAGTGGCTTGAACCCAAAACTTGAGGAGTGCTACCTGTCATGCTGGCCAATTCTGAAAGCAGCGTTTTAGTTCTGGTTGATATTCAACAGAAACTGGCACGAGCGATGCCAGAAGGGGTTCGCAGCAAAATCATCACGCAGATCAGCATCTTGTTAACGGCTGCTGAAGTAATGAATATTCCGGTAATTGTGACTGAGCAGTATCCGGCTGGCCTGGGAAGAACCGAAGCCAGCTTGCTGGAAAAACTACCAGCCGGTAGTGTAGTGATCGAAAAAACCAGCTTTTCCTGTATGGAAGCGGCAATGTTTCGAGAACAGCTGCTGACAACCGGTTGCAGACAAGTCATTTTGGTTGGCATGGAAACACACATCTGTATTTTGCAGACGGCGCTGGCGCTACAGGCGGCACAATATAACGTCCATGTAGTCGAAGATGCCGTTAGCTCCCGGGGAAAGTGTAATCAATACAACGCCTTGCAACGTATGCGCCATGATGGCGTGGTGATTACCAATGTAGAGTCTGTGTTGTTTGAATGGTTAGGCGACGCGCGTCATCCGCAGTTTAAAACTCTGGCAAAACTTATCGTTTAAAAGCCTCGCTGTGCCGCAGTACGCTGTTGTCGCCGTTGTTGGCAGTTAGCGAGAGTGGCTTTTCTGTCTGCCTCACCCATCGTTTCCCAATGGCGAATTTCATCCAGTGAGCGAAAACAACCTTTGCAGATGTCTTGTCTGTTCAAGCCACACTTGCCAATACAGGGGCTGGGGATAGTCAGGGCATGGTGGGTCATTGTCATCGATAGCAATACTTATTCGGGGTAGTAAGCCGTTGAGCTGCATCAGGGCTATTCACTTCCGGGTGATAGATAACATTCATCATGTTATTAAATGAACTCCAATTACGCTGCTGTCAGGCATGAAATTGTTGCCGTTTATTGGCAACCCCCGGCTTAGCGGGTTTATTCAGCGTTGAGAGCGATTCATAGTCCGGCTGGCCTTTAAGTCCGGCACGCGCATAATCAAGGCGCAGATGCGCTTTCACTATATCCGCTGGCTGTTGCATATCGTCAGTCAATACGACATAAACCAACTCAAATAAACGTTTTAACGCAATGCTGGCTGTTTGCCCTGTTCGTTGGTAAATACAATCTGTCAGCGTCATAAAACACCAGAAAGGTGTCTCCCCCAGCAGCAGCGGCAAGGTATTGAGAAAACGACCGGAATTTCCGATTAAATCCCAATAGCGGGCAAAACGATTGACTCGTTGCATGGTGACAAAATCAATTTCACGGCTGCTCAGCAGGTTGTAGGGCGGCAGTGGGTTGAAGCGTAACTCACTCGGGATATTGTGACGATTCAGCGGCGCACCGCGCAGCCGTTTTAAGATACCAACCTGAATTTCATGCGGATTAAGTGCAATCAATTGATCAAAACTATCGGCAAAGTTTTCCAGCGTGTCGCCTGGCAGGCCAAAGATCAGGTCGGTATGCAGATGCGCGCCACTATGTTCACGGAGCCAGCGGATATTGTCTTTGCTTTTGTCATTATTCTGCTTGCGGCTGATGCGCTGTTGAATGTCGCTGTCAAAGGTCTGAATACCAATCTCGAACTGCAGACTGTTGGGGGGAAAGCGCTGGAGTACCGTCTTAAGTTTGTCTGGCAGATTATCCGGCACGACTTCAAAATGCAGGTATAAATCATCACTCATTCGTTGCAGGAAAAACTCCAGAATAGCGATGCTGGTCGACACTTTCAGGTTAAATGTGCGATCAATGAATTTAAAGTTGCGCACTCCGCGCTGCCATAGTTGCTCCATTTCGAGTAAAAAGTCGTCTAATGGAAACGCTGTGGCAGTTTTATCCAGTGCTGATAGACAAAACTCACATTTGAAAGGGCAGCCTCGCGAGGCTTCCACATAGATCAGCCGGTTGCGGATATCATCATCGTTGTAGAAACGATAAGGCAACACCAGTTTTTCCAGTGGTGTCGCACGACCTTCAATATATTTGCCGTTGGGGCGTTCACCTTGCAACAATTGCTGACAAAGTTCACGAAAATCCTGCTCACCGGGGCCGGCGATGATGTAGTCGGCCAATTCACATACAGCAGGTAAGTCTGGTGAATGGCTGACCTCGGGGCCGCCGAGAACGAGCTGAATATCAGGTGCTACGGATTTTAATATTGCTACCACGGCTTCGATTTCGCTGACATTCCAGATATAGACACTAAAGCCAATGATTCGGGGCTGATAGCTAAGTAGTTTTTCAACAATATTCAGTGGCTGTTCCTGAATGGTAAATTCCACCAGTTCAGCCGCCGATTGACAGTCTCCCAGATTGGCATACAGATAACGTAAACCGAATGCCGTGTGCATAAAGCGGGCATTGAGCGTGGTGAGCAAAATAGAGGCAGATGTTGACATGATGCGACTATTGTAAAACAAACATGAGCAGGCAAGGCGCTTCAGGCAATGCCTAAGGCCATTTTTTGTTGATCTGCATAGTGTTGCAGGTCAGTAAGCGTTTGCTGCTGAAGCGTTGTCAGTTGCTGCTGGCGACATTCAGCCAGTTGTGCATAAAAAGCATCAAAGGTTAATCCGCCCGACGTACTGCTCGTTAATTTATGGCGGCAGAATTGTTGCCATTGTTCGGTCTCAGCGGCGTTTAGCGAGCCGGGCCAGTTACGGGCGCGGTAGCGAAACAGCATTTCCGGCAGTCGCGGATCATTAAACGGGATGGAGAGCGTTTGTAATTGTTCGGCACTGGCTTCGCGAACCAGCGTCATTTTATTTTTATCGTTGTGATCAAAAAAACCGCCGCCATACAGGCTGGCATCGACATCATCGATGTCAGCAAATGTTTGCTGGCTGAAAATGGTCTGCAGTTTTTGCTGTAACGAGTCCCCGGCTTCACGCAGTTGCTGCAGGTGTTGATGACTTAATTCTCGATCAATCTGCAAACGCTCAGCGGCAGCATCATCCAGCGTTGAAGCCGGCACAACGACCGGACATTTATTGATATGCACGGTTTTTAATGCGGGACGCGAAATACCTTCAGGCAAATCCTTAGCCGAGGTGAATAACCATTCCCGTAATGTTTCAGCATCCTGTTCCAGCAATATCCATGGATCGTGACGTAAGTCATAAACAATTACGCCGTTGTTATTGTTGGGGTCTTTGAGCAGCGGAATGACTAATGCGGTGTGGCAATACGCGGCGGGATACATGCGCGAGGTATGCAGCACGGGTGTTGCTTGATGCAGATTGAGCAGTGGTGCTACCTGCTGTTTGCGACGTAACTGATAAAGATAGTCATACAACTTTGGCTGGCGCTCTTTGACAAGTTTTGCCAGGGCAATCGTGGCACGGACATCCACCAGAGCATCATGTGCTCCGGCATGTTCAATGTTATTGGCCGCGGTCAGCGCTTCCAGGCGAAAACTGGGCAGGCCATCGTCGCGATCCGGCCATTCAATGCCTTCAGGACGTAAAGCGCGTGTCAGGCGCACCATATCAATAATGTCCCAGCGCGAATTTCCGTTTTGCCATTCGCGGGCGTAGGCATCGTAAAAATTACGAAACAGGGTGAAGCGGGTAAATTCATCATCAAACCGCAGACTGTTGTAGCCGACACCGCAGGTGCCGGGCTGGGAAAGCTCTGCATGAATGCGACCAATGAACTCTGCTTCTATGAGTCCTTGCTGTTGTATTGTTTGTGGCGTGATACCGGTAATCAGACTGGCTTGTGGATGCGGTAGGACATCTGTGGTCGGCTGACAATAAATCATCAGCGGGTCGCCGATAATATTCAGCTGTTCATCGGTGCGGATACCGGCAAACTGTATCGGGCGATCAAAGCGGGGATCGGTTCCGCTTGTTTCATAATCATGCCAGTACAGGGTGTTCATTTATAAACCTGCAAAGACATTTGCAGCGGCTGCCAGCGTAGTCTCAATTTCATCATCGCCATGTGCGGCAGAAACAAATCCTGCTTCAAATGCCGATGGTGCCAGGTAGATGCCCTGATCCAGCATGCCGTGATAGAACGTCTTGAAGCGTTGTTGATCACATTGCATAACCTGTTCAAAAAACTGCACATTTTCATCAGTGGTGAAAAAGAAACCGAACATGCCACCGACATGATGGGTTCTTAGCGGAATACCAGCTGCATTGGCTCGTTGTTGTAAACCGGTTGCCAGCTTAGCCGTTTGTGCACTGAGTTGTGTATAAAAATCGGGTTGTTGAATCAGCTTCAGCGTCGCCAGCCCGGCAGCCATCGCCACAGGATTACCGGATAAGGTGCCAGCCTGATACACCGGCCCTAAAGGCGCAATGTTTTGCATTACCTCTTTTCTGCCACCAAAGGCACCTACCGGCATACCGCCACCGACTACTTTGCCTAATGTCGTTAAATCAGGTTTTATTTGATAGTGCGCCTGTGCACCGCCCAATGCCACGCGAAAGCCGGTCATAACTTCGTCAAAAATTAACAGGCTGCTGTATTGATCGCAGAGTGAGCGTAGACCTTCGAGAAAACCGGGGATGGGGGGAATACAGTTCATATTGCCGGCTACCGGTTCGACAATAATGCAGGCAATTTGATTACCGACTTCAGCAAAACATTGTTTAACAGCGTCGATATCATTGTAACGCAAGGTAATGGTGTGCTCGGCGACCGTTTTGGGGACACCTGCGGAAGATGGTTCACCGAGAGTAAGCGCACCGCTGCCCGCTTTGACCAGTAAGGCATCGGCATGACCATGATAACAACCTTCAAACTTCACAATTTTGTCGCGTCCAGTATGGCCGCGTGCCAGACGAATTGCGCTCATGGTCGCTTCGGTACCGGAGCTGACCATGCGTACCATTTCCATTGATGGTACTAATTCACATAACAAATCCGCCATTTCAGTTTCAATGACAGTAGGGGCGCCAAAGCTCAAACCATTGGTGCATGCCTGTTGAACAGCTTCAATAACCTCAGGGTGTGCATGACCTGCAATCATCGGGCCCCATGAACCGACATAATCGATGTATTTCTTGCCCGCTACATCGGTCAGCCATGCGCCGCTGGCACGGCTGAAAAATACCGGATCACCGCCGACACCTTTAAATGCACGTACCGGTGAATTCACGCCGCCGGGAATATGTTGTTGTGCCTGAAGATAAAGTTGCTGGTTGTTTTGTACTTGCATTTAGAGAGTCCTGAATTGAGATGTGCGATAATTTTAGGGTCTGTTGATCTTTCATCGCCACCACTGCTGGGGGCTATTTTCCCGTCCGACAAGGCGGAAATGATGCCATGTAGTTGTTCTACATAAGTCATTTCCAACGCAGTAGGGCGGGAAAATAGTTCCAGCCCTTCGGGTTGTGACTGAAAATGTACCACTCTGTGTTGCTCGTTATTTATTTAGAGTGACTAAACTTCACTCCTCGTGCCTTAATTGGTACATTTTCAATCACAACAGGGGCGGCGATGAAAGATCAACAGGCCCTTAGCCTATCACAGCGAGATAACTGACCTGACATGAGCCTGAAACTGCGTTTATTGATTATTGTAACCTTGATTCTGGTTTTCAACTTTGTCGCTGCCGGCTACTTTATGATCCAGAATGCCCGCCAGGCAGTTGCTGCGGAAATGGCATCGAGTACGCAGCTGGCACGAGGCCTGTTAATTAATGCCTTACCTACTTTGCGCTTTTCCAATGACCTGAGTGAACGGGTGACTTTGATTGTCGATAGTGTACGTCACACCCGGCATATTCGCGCCTGGTTTGAGGACATGAACGGTCAGCCATTAATTGGTCATGAGGAAGGCGTGCCATTTACCAGTAAACCGGATGCGCCTGACTGGTTTATTCATCTCATGGAAC
>CANRLD010000094.1 GCA_947631375.1 uncultured Methylophaga sp.
AAGCCACGCTCCGGCTGATAACTATAGTACCGGTGTTCTACGATAGACTCACCATGCTGATCATGCTGCAAATCAAGACCATAACCTAACGCTTCCAGCAAGCGTTTTTCAAAAATGCGTAACGCCAGCTCTGGTTGCCCGGCTCCCTGCAAGTCAGTCAATATTTGTCGATAAGCATCAAATACCAGCGGTTCTGGATAATGACGAGAGAGCAATCTGACAACAAGCTCGTTGATATACAGGCCGCACAATATGGCTTGCCCCTGTAAACAGAATGGTGCGCCAGTGATCTCAATCTTGTTCACCGTCAGCAAATCACCCTTGCCAAACCAGTTCAGCCAAAATGGCTGGAACAACTGGACAGGACGATTATGTCGACGTTTACTGTGTCGCAATCCTCTTGCGACCAGACTCAATCTCCCATAATCGGCAGTAAAGACGTCCAGTAACAGGCTGGTTTCCCGATACGGGCGCTGATGAAGCACAAATGCCTGAGTAAACTCCACCGTGATTACCTGTCAGCCAATTACAAATCGTCGTTATAGCCCAGACTTCTCAGCATCCGTTCATTGTCAGACCAGCCTTCACGAACTTTGACCCATAATTGCAGAAAGACTTTACAGCCAAACAGCTTTTCCATGTCTTCTCTGGCATCTTTACCTACTTGCTTGAGTAACTCGCCTTTTTTGCCAATGACAATGGATTTCTGGCCGCTACGTTCAACATAGATAACTGCACTGATGCGATACATGCCATCATCATCTTCAAACTGTTCAATATCGACTGTCAGCGCGTACGGCAACTCTTGCCCCAGATGACGGAACAGTTTTTCCCGCACCATTTCAGCAGCCAGGAAACGTGAACTGCGATCAGTGAGCTGATCTTCATCGAAAATCATTTCGCCTTCCGGCATCAACGCATAAATCGACTCTTCAAGGGATTCAATGTTAATGCCGCGACGGGCCGATAACGGCACAATTGCAGCAAAATTAAACTTGTCCGCCAGCTTCTCCACTTGTGGTAACAGGGTTGCTTTATCTTCCAGCTTATCGATTTTATTCATGGCCAGAATCACCGGCTTGCTGCTGTCTTGTCGCAATTTATTCAATACGCGTTCGTCTTCTTCAGTCCACTTCATGCCTTCGATAACAAACACCACCACATCAACATCTTCTACTGACGCTGCCGCAGCCCGGTTCATATAGCGGTTCATTGCCCGTTTGCCATCACTGTGGATGCCTGGCGTATCGACATAAATTAACTGACTTGTTTCTGTAGTTTTTATTCCCAGGATACGATGTCGCGTGGTTTGCGGGCGGCGTGAAGTGATACACAGCTTTAGTCCCAGCACCCGGTTAATCAGCGTCGATTTACCAACATTGGGGCGACCAATAATGGCCACATAACCACTGCGAAACGCTTGTTGTTCACTCATAATTTGGACTCAATTAATATCAAGGCGCGTTCAGCGGCTTTTTTTTCGGCCCTGCGATGACTGCTTCCCTCAGCCACCACCAGTGTATTCAATAAACTTACCTGACAGGACGCTTCGAATACCGGTTGTTTACCTGCGGCTGTCTCAATTTCTCTCACGCTGTAAAGCGGTAACGGTAATTTGCGGCTTTGTAATAATTCCTGCAGCCGGGTTTTAGGATCTTTCACTGTTTCAGTGACATCAATGGCATTCAGTCGTTCATCGTAAAGTCGCAAAATCAGGGGTTTAACTGCTTCGAAGTTACTATCCAGCAACAGTGCGCCCAATAATGCTTCAACCGTATCAGCCAGAATCGATTCACGACGAAAACCACCACTTTTCAGCTCACCCGGCCCCAGGATAAGGACTTCACCAAGCTTGAGTTCACGGGCAATTTCTGCCAGTGTCTCCCCTTTCACCAGGCTGGCACGTAACCGGCTCATCTTACCTTCTTTGGCTTGCGGAAAGCGATGAAACAGCTCTTCGGCAATCACAAAGTTCAATATGGCATCGCCCAGGTATTCCAGCCGCTCGTTATTTTTTGCCGCAGCACTACGATGGGTCAGTGCCTGTAACAATAGCTTTTCATCGTTAAATGTCACGCCAAGTTGCTGGCAGAGTTTTTTTTGCTTGCTGTTTATCATCGCCTGGCTGATTCCGGCTCTACATCAATTTCAGTCACAAAATGCCCAACCAGATCGATATGGGCAAAAAAGGGTTTACGCACCTCGTAATCAATCAAAATTTTCGTCACGTAGGCATTACTTCTGCCACGAAACAACTCAATATTTTCTTTTTTAACGCTGGAAATATAACCGGTATTAAAGCGGCGATTGAGCAACAGCATCACTTGCTGATTACTGAGCTTGTTATTTTTTAATTCCGTTTCCATTGATTTCATGATTTGCAGAACGCCATAGTACTCTTGGTACATCGGAACCAGTCGCATGGTCAAGGTAGCGAAAAAGGCAATAATTGCCAGTACAATCACCCAGCTGATTAACGTCATTCCCTGCTGTTTTTTCATGATGCGTCCTCTACTTTATAGTCTGCCCCACACGTGACCAGACGATACCGCCATCTTCCCAGTTCCAGCTCATCCAGATAAAGAAAGCCTTACCGACCAGATTCGCTTCAGGCACAGTTCCCCATACTCGACTATCATTGCTGTTGTCGCGATTATCGCCCATCACAAAGAACTCGCCTTCAGGGATCGTTATTTCTCCTTCCAGTGAACGACGTTGCGGATCCAGCAAAATATCATGGCTGTCTGCGGTCAGAAATTCTTGTTTTAACGCCACACGCGGAGCAACCATCCCGGCCAGGTCGGCTGATTTTTCACTGTCCTGCTGGCGAATTTCTTCACCATTTATATAAAGCGTTTTATTGAAATAACTGACAGTATCACCCGGCAGGCCAATCACCCGTTTGATGTAATCCACTTCAGGCTGCTCGGGATAACGAAATACCATGACATCACCACGTTCAGGTGTGCCGGTATCCAGTATTTTGGTATTCAATACCGGTAAGCGAATACCGTAAGAAAATTTGTTGACCAGGATAAAATCGCCAACATGTAAAGTCGGCAGCATTGACGAAGAAGGAATACGAAACGGCTCGGCAATAAAGGAGCGTATAACCAGTACCAACAAAATAATGGGGAAAAACGAACGAGCGTACTCGACAATCGTCGGCTCACTATCCGCCCCTGTTCGCTTGGGCGCTAACCAATAGCGGTCCAGCAGCCAGATAACGCCCGTTATGACTACCAGTAATACCATAATTGCTGGAAAACTCACTTGCTGCTCCTTGTTATGATTTCTTGGATAACTGCAATACTGCTAAAAACGCTTCTTGAGGAACATCCACTTTGCCGATAGATTTCATTCGTTTTTTACCGGCTTTTTGTTTTTCCAACAATTTACGTTTCCGCGAAACGTCACCACCGTAGCATTTTGCCAACACATTTTTACGCATCGCCTTGACGGTTGAGCGCGCAATGATATGACCACCAATAGCCGCCTGAATCGCTACGTCAAACATTTGCCGCGGAATCAGCTCTTGCATTTTTTCAACCAGCTGACGGCCACGCGACACACTTTGATCCTTATGTACAATCATGGCTAAAGCATCCACCTTTTCGCCATTGATCAGCACATCCAGCTTCACCAGAGGCGCGGCTTCAAAGCGAATAAAGTGATAATCCAGCGAAGCATAACCACGGCTGACCGATTTAATTCGGTCAAAGAAATCAATCACCACCTCATTCATCGGCAATTCATAACTCAACGCCACTTGCTTACCCATGTATTGCATGGATTTTTGTACGCCACGCTTTTCAACGCAAAGCGTAATAACGGCACCAAGATAGTCCTGAGGCACGAGAATATCAGCAACCACAATCGGTTCACGTATCTCCTCAACCGCTCCTGGCTCGGGTAACGACGCCGGGTTTTCGATTTTGATGATATCCCCTTTTTTGGTCACAACCTCAAACACGACCGTCGGCGCAGTCGTTATCAAATCAAGATCGTATTCCCGCTCCAACCGTTCCTGAATGATTTCCATGTGCAACAGCCCGAGGAAACCACAGCGAAAACCAAAGCCCAAGGCCTGTGAGTTTTCCGGTTCAAAGAATAGCGAAGCATCGTTTAATCGCAGTTTACCTAGCGCTTCACGAAAGGCTTCGTAATCATCACTACTTACTGGAAACATCCCGGCATAGACCTGAGGTGTCACCGATTTGAACCCTGGTAACATATCACTGGAACCATGCTGAACTGTCGTTAACGTATCACCTACCGGCGCACCATCAATATCTTTCACACCAGAAATCACATAGCCGACTTCACCGCAATGCAGTACATCACGCTTGCTGCGTTTGGGGGTAAACACCCCCACTTCATCAACCTGATATTCCTGTCCGGTGGACATGACTTTAATTTTGTCACGGTTTTTTAATTTTCCCTGTTTGATTCGTACCAGAGAAATAACCCCCACATAGCTATCAAACCACGAGTCAATAATCAGTGCCTGCAAAGGGCCATCAGGATCGCCCTGCGGCGGCGGAATCCGGGCAACCAGTTCTTCCAGCACCTCGTTGATTCCCAGCCCAGTTTTAGCACTGCAACGTACAGCATCCAGCGCATCAACACCGATAATATCTTCAATTTCCTGCGCAATCCGCTCGGGTTCGGCAGCCGGTAAATCAATCTTGTTTAAGACCGGGATAACTTCCAGCCCCAGCTCTATCGCGGTATAGCAATTGGCAACGCTTTGCGCTTCAACTCCCTGCGCTGCATCCACCACCAGCAAAGCCCCTTCACAGGCTGCTAATGAACGCGACACTTCGTAAGAAAAATCTACGTGACCAGGTGTATCGATAAAGTTGAGATGATATATCTCGCCATTTTTCGCGGTGTAATCCAGTGAAACGCTTTGGGCTTTAATGGTGATACCGCGTTCGCGTTCAATATCCATAGAGTCGAGCACTTGCTGCGACATTTCACGCTCGGTCAGGCCACCACAGATTTGAATAAAACGATCGGCAATGGTGGACTTACCATGATCGATATGAGCGATAATTGAGAAGTTTCTGATATTTTTCATTGGATAGCTGTTACGAGCGGGCCAGAGGTTGAAAAGACAAAACGCAAAGTATGTTTATCTCCATAATAGGAACGTATTGCCTACGCAAATAACGCGTTGGACAAATGACCCAGTATTATACGCACTTAACTGACTTATAACGATAATAAATCTCCGGATGCGTTACTGTTTCAATCTGTCATCCACAAACGGTTTCAGTCTGAAGCATTGCGCAATTAATAAGAATCATTATCATTAACGACAGTTATCCCCCCTTTTTTAAAACGGAAACTACATGCAGGTCAGCCCAGCAGATAACGCTCCTCTCAATGGTCCAATAATTTCCACTTTTATACGCTATGCCATCCCTTCTGTGCTCGGCTTACTAGCCATCACCACGGCGAGCATTATCGACGGTATTTTTGTCGGTCAGTTTGTCAGCGCGGATGGTTTAGCGGCCATCACCTTATTGATTCCTTTTTTCACCTTGGCTTTTGCTATCGCCTTGATGTTATCAATTGGCGGTGCCGTGCGAGCAGGAAGTTATTTAGGGCAGGGAAAAATCGAGGCGGCGTCAGCTATTTTCAGTAAGTGTTTAATCACCGTTTTTATTGCCGGCTTACTGTTTATGAGCTTTTCTCTACTACTGGATCAAGAGATATTGAACCTCTTGGGCGCTCCTGACGCCCTGAAAATGTTGGTATTACCTTATTACCACATTCTCTGTGTCGTATTAGTAATACAAATGACCAGTATGCTTCTTTATTACTTTATACGACTGGACAATCAGCAAACACTGGCCACATTCGCACTAATAGCAGGTGCATTAATCAATATTGCATTGAATGCTACTTTCATCATCGGCCTGGAAATGGGGCTAAAAGGAGCCGCTTGGGCAACACTCGCATCACAAAGCGTGCAAATCCTGATCCTTACTAGCTATTTCCTCAGCAAACAACGGCGATTGACTTTGATATTACGGCCTGGAAATTGGTCTGAAATCAGTAAAGTCGCCTACAACGGCTTATCAGAATTTGTAAATGAGTTATCCGGTGGGATGGTTATATTCTTACTTAACTGGTTGCTGGTGTTCTATCAAGGAATTAATGGTCTAGCCGCTTTTGCGGTGATTAATTACATGATTTTTATTAGCCTGATGATTTATTACGGTATTGCTGACGCACTGCATTTATTGATCAGTCAGAATCATGGTGCAGCCAATGCAAAGCGGATCCGTGACTTTGTTTTCACCGCACTGGCCCTGATAGTCATGATTTCCATGTTTTTAATCAGCGTCCTGTTACTTTGTCCACAGTGGCTGATTCAATTATTTCTACAGGATGGCGCAGTGGAAAGCCAGCTGTTATCCGCCCAGTTTATTCAATTGGTCTGGCCCTTATTCGCCGCTAACGGTCTGAATATCACTTTATCAATTTATCTGACTGCGGTACAAAAACCACTGCCTTCCATGTGTCTGGCCTTATCCCGAGGTTTAATTCTGCCTGTTGGGTTGTTGCTACTGCTCTCTGCATGGCTGCCAAATAAACAATTCCTTATCGCCCTGCCACTGGCGGAATGGCTGACCTTTATTCTGGCATTACTACTATGCTGGCATTTCTCACCCAGCAAGGTCACTCATAAAGCTATTTAGCGTCAGGTAAAATGTAACAATTGTAAATACTGTTGATAATAATATTGATTTGCACTTAGATAATAAAACATTCACTCCGCAAACAAATTAACGAAACCCTCCTTCGGGTTTTCAGGATGTTGTTTTATGAATCTATCAGCTTCGAGTCTCGCCGAGTCCGCTAGCCATCAGGCG